>JAPWUZ010000239.1 GCA_028275265.1 Armatimonadota bacterium
GAACGAGCCTGGTGCACCGCAAAATGGCAAGGCGAATATCGATACCCTCCTCAATCCTGCCCTGTTTCTCCAGCTGCAGAGCGGTGTGGACTGCCATTTTCGCGCAAAAATTCAGGTTAAAAAGGTGTGAATGGAGAACGTCGAACCACATCACCACTGGAAAGATAGCCGAGTGTTTACCCAAAGAGTGATCAAGCAGCTCAGCGGAACAATAGACACTCGCATGCACGTAATCATCCCACCTTCGCTTTCGGCTGGCTTGGAATAGCGCCTCTATCGCTTCTCTATCCCGGTAACCCGCAAAAAGGGTTGCCGAACGCATCATGGTGAAAAAGGCGTTGTCGGCATCAGCCTTCTCTCCAAGTTGGGCGCACCGCTCCATCTCATCAAGTACAGTCGGAGAAACAGCCTGTGACACTCCGGGAAGTCCGCCAGACAACACCTGTACTTCCTTTCTCGTGAACCTTGTTTCGATACTATCGGTGCGCAAGATGTTCGCCAGCACAGCAGGCTGGCTACCAAAACGCGGTAAGAGTTGGCGCAGGGAGGAGCCGTCCTTCTGCTGCATCAAGCTCCAGGCAAGCTGAATACACCAGTCGTCGGGGCGTTGAACCGCAAACTGTCTGATTCGCTCCAATATTTCCTCGCTGAATCTACCCATTGTCAGGTCGTAAAACCTGCTCTCCATGTCGAGCAGCGACCCGTACGCGCCGGGGTCCCACGCCATACGCAGATGAGTTCGCACAATCCACCGCGTGTCCGGCAGAACGGCAACCCACGCGGTTAGCAACACCCCGATTACCAGAATCATCCACCGCGCCATCCGCCACATCGGCGTCATCCCCTCAGTGCCGGTTCTCCTGCACCATTATAGCCTTTTTGCGGGAGCCCGTCCATCGGTTGCAAAACCGGTAACCTCTCGCTATAATGAGCTCCGGCATCATGACGGACTAAGGAGAAAAACGATGAGCAAACCACAGGCGGATATCGGCGTCTTTGGCGGTTCCGGATTCTACCGCTTTCTGGAAAACGTTCAGGAGATAAAGATAGAGACCCCTTACGGGGCACCCAGTGACCACATCGCGCTGGCGGAGGTGGATGGCAAGCGGGTCGCCTTTCTGCCACGACACGGGCGACACCACAGCATCCCTCCACACAAGATTAACTTCCGCGCCAACCTGTGGGCGATGAAAGAGCTGGGGGTCACGCGCATCATCAGCCCCTTCGCGGCGGGCAGCCTGCAGGCACACATCCACCCCGGCGACTTCGTGGTGGTAGACCAGTATGTAGACCGCACGCACGGACGGGCGGACACCTTCTACGAAGGACCCATTGTCACGCACGTCTCGCCCGCCGACCCTTACTGCCCCACCCTGCGCCAGATAGCCATCGGCGTCATTCGGGAACAGGGCATTACCTGCCACGAGCGGGGCACGGTGGTGGTCATTCAGGGACCGCGCTTCTCCACCAAAGCGGAGAGCCAGTGGTATACCTCTATGGGCTGGGAGGTCATCAGTATGACCCAGTACCCCGAGACGTATCTGGCGCGTGAACTGGCGATGTGCGTGGTGGGCATCTCACTCATCACGGACTACGACAGCGGGCTGGTGATGGGCGGGCAGGTTCCGCCAGTAACCACGAAAGAGGTGCTGGAGGTGTTCCAGCGCAACTCGGAGCGCATTAAAAACGTGGTGCTGGAGATGATCAGGCGCATTCCTGCGGAGCGCAACTGCCCCTGCCCGCATGTGTTAGACCATGCCCGCATCGAGGTGTAACATGGAGATTCGCCCTGTGCGCTGGGAGAACGATGTGCTGGTGCTGATCGACCAGACGCAGCTGCCACACCGCTACGCGGAGGTGCGCTACAAGGATTGGCGTGCGGTGGCAGAGGCAATCCGACAGATGGTGGTGCGCGGCGCGCCGGCAATCGGAGCGGCGGCAGCTTGCGGGCTGGTGCTGGCGGCGGAGTCCATCCCGGAACAGGAGATGCCCGCTTTCCGCCACCAGTGGCTGGCTGCCGCAGATGCTTTCGCCGCGACCCGCCCGACGGCGGTGAACCTGTTCTGGGCGATTGAGCGCATGAAGCGGGCGCTGGACGCCTGCCGGTCGCCGGAGGAGGCACGTCGTCGCCTGCGCGCGGAGAGCGAGCGCATTCTGGAAGAAGACATCCGTGCCAACCGCGCTATCGGACAGCACGGGCAGACGCTTATCCCCGACGGCGCGCGCATCCTGACGCATTGCAACGCGGGCGCGCTGGCAACGGTGGGCTATGGCACGGCATTAGGCGTGATTCGAGCAGCGGTAGAGGCAGGCAAAAAGATACAGGTGTACGCCGACGAGACGCGCCCGCGCCTGCAGGGAATGCAACTCACCGCTTGGGAGCTGGTGCAGGAGGGCATCCCCGTCACGGTCATTACCGATAACATGGCAGGGATGCTCATGCGCAGGGGCGAAATCGATGTGGTGGTGGTTGGGGCGGACCGAATCGCCGCCAACGGCGACGTGGCGAACAAGGTGGGCACCTACAGCGTGGCGGTGCTGGCCAGACATCACAGCATTCCGTTCTACGTTGCCGCGCCCATCTCGACGGTAGACCTGTCGGTGGCGGACGGTTCGGGCATCCCGATTGAGGAGCGATCGCCAGAAGAGGTGACCCATATCGCGGGCCACCGCGTCGCGCCGGAAGGGGTACGGGTTATCAACCCGGCGTTCGACGTGACACCGGCGGAGCTGGTCACCGCGATTGTCACCGAGGCGGGCATCGCACGACCGCCCTACACGGTTTCGCTGGCTGAGATGGTTCAAAGCACGGGGGAGGGTTAAACGATGGCAGAACTGCTGGCAGAGAAACTCATCCGTAACATCCCCGATTTTCCGCAGCCGGGGGTGCTGTTCCGCGACATCACACCGGTGCTGCAGAACCCGCAGGCACTGCGCGAAGTGGTGGAGAAGATGACCGAGTATGCCCGCAGTCGACAGCCCGATGTGATTGTGGGTATCGAGTCGCGCGGGTTCGTGTTCGGCATCCCGATTGCGCTGGAGCTGGGCGTGGGGTTTGTGCCGGTGCGTAAGCTGGGCAAGCTGCCTTACAAGAAGATTGTGGAGGAGTACGCGCTGGAGTACGGCACCAACGCCATGGAAATCCATGTGGACGCGGTGCAACCCGGACAGCGCGTGGTGATTGTGGACGACCTGCTGGCGACCGGCGGCACTGCAGCGGCAGCGGCGAGACTGGTGGAGCGGCTGGGCGGCATTGTGGCGGGTTTTGATTTCCTCATCGAGCTGGAGTTCCTGAAGGGACGCAAGATGCTGCATGGCTACGATGTTTTCACCCTCATCCGTTTCCCATAGCGTGCTGGAGCGTTTGTTCGCCCTGCAGGAACGCGGCACCAGCATCGAGCGCGAGGTTATCGCCGGGCTCGCCACGTTCATGACGATGGCGTACATCATTTTTGTGAACCCGCAGGTGCTGAAAAGCGCGGGGATGCCTGTGGAAGCGGTGGCGGCGGCAACCTGTATCGCGGCAGCGGTGCCCACCCTGCTAATGGGTTTGTGGGCAAACTATCCCTTCGCGCTGGCGAGCGGGATGGGGCTGAATGCTGCGCTCGCTATGCACGCCATGCAACCGGGTATGGACTGGCAAACGATGATGGGCGTCATCGTGGTGGAAGGCGCCATCGTGACCGTGCTGGTGCTGACGCGGGTGCGCGAGCAGGTGATGCAGGCAATCCCCATGAACCTCAAACGCGCCATCGGCGTGGGCATCGGCATCTTTATCGCCTTTCTGGGATTGCAACACGCGGGACTGGTGCAGAAGGGTCCCGAAGGCGTCGCCCTCACGCATGGTGTGTTCACTGACAAAGGCACTCTGGTCTCCGTTCTCGGCGTGGTGTTGATGATGCTATTGCTGGCGTTCCGGGTGCGCGGCGCGATTTTGCTGGGTATTCTGGTTACGACGGCGGTCGCATGGGTTGCCGACGCGATGCTCCCCGACGTACGGCGTTTGACCACCATGCCCGAGCGATGGCTGGCGATGCCGGACTTCTCCACCTTCGGACAGGCGAATATCCTCGGCGCGTTGCAGCCCGCGCTGGTCGGCGTTATCTTCGCTTTTCTCATCACCGACTTCTTCGACACGATGGGCACGGTTATCGGCATCGGCGGGCAGGCAGGCTTTCTGGACGAGCGCGGCAACCTGCCCCGTCTGAACCGCGTGCTGCTGACCGACT
>JAPWUZ010000240.1 GCA_028275265.1 Armatimonadota bacterium
AAAAGCCAGTGCGACTGCGATGCGTTTCATCACGACCTCCCTCTCTTCTGCTGAATGAGTACGGCAATGGTGATGATAATGCCCTGAATCACCATGCGCGGCGCAAGTTCCACCGCGTTCAGGCTCAGGATTTTATTGATATACGCCATGATAAGCACGCCGATGAGAGTGAACATCATCCCACCACGCCCGCCCATCAGGCTGGTTCCGCCGATGACCACCGCCGCGATGGCGTCCAGCTCATAGGTCATACCCGCTTCGGTGTCGCCCAAATCCTGCCGACAGGCGTTGAGCACACCCGCCATCGCCGCGAACATACTGCACAGCGCGTAGGTGAGTACCTTCACCGCCCCCACACGAATACCGCTAAGGCGCGCCGCCTCCTCGTTGCCGCCGATGGCATACAGCCACCTGCCGTACGCGGTGTAGCGCACCAGCGCCGCCATCACCAGAATGGTGACCAGAAAGATGAGCGTCGCAGGCTGGACGCCGATGCCCGGCAGCGCCGAGGTCATCCACAGGAAAAAGGGTGGGGTACCTTCCTGCATGGCATACCAGGGTTGTCCACCCGGCTGTACCTTGATGCCCCCAGCTACCAGCTTGGCAGCGCCACGTGCGGCGGTCATCATCGCCAGCGTCGCCACAAACGGCTGCATCTTGAAACGGGCAATCAGCGTGCCGTTGATAACCCCACAAGCCAGACCAGTAACCAGCACCGCCCCGATGGCAGGCGCCACACTCCATCCGTAGCCGATAGTCAGCAGGGAAAAAAGCACCGCACTCAACCCCAGCACCGAGCCGACCGAAAGGTCAATCCCGCCCGTCAGAATGACCAGCGTCATGCCCGTTGCCAGCAAGCCGTACTCGGAATACTCGTACAGGATAGCGAGTTGCGTTTGCCACGACAGGAATATCGGCAGTCCTGTGTCCAGTGCGCGCGGGCTGAAGAGAATGCCCAGCACGAAAACCACCACGAACGCAATCACGCCGCGATAGTCATTTAGTTTTTCCAGAAAGCGATGCAATCTGCTATCCATTGCGCAACGGCTTCCCTACCGCTTGTTAGCGGCATTCGGTTCTCTGTTCGTAAACGCACGGTGTTTCTCCTGCAGACTGGGTAGACGACATCTATCCTGCAGCGGGCTAACATCGCGCGTGGTGAAGCCTGCGGCACCCGCTGCGCCTTTCGGTCACTGCGGCACATGCTTAGCCCTCACTCACCTGCCCACTGGAAACGCAGGCGGGGCGACCGATGTGCCTCCCTTGCGCTTGTTCGTCAGCCTGCCTGCACCGGAGATGTCTATCGGCTGAAAACCGATTTGCGAGGCGGGTGAACCGGGCTTCAGCCGAAAATCGCCCTTGTCAGGCGCGACGAACAGCGGGTCGGCAATCACCGAATGCACATCCTGTCCCTTCGCTCGCCATTGCTCCAGGGTGAGATTGGTGAACTGCACCTCGCCGCCACCCTCACGCCAGTAGAGGTTATAGTCCAGTTTGTACTGGTTATCTCCCCAGTTGCCGTGCAGCAATGGTCCCTCGCGCCAGTAGACGATGTTGCGCTCGAAGGTGAAGGAAAGATGCTCCTCCGGACGCGACCGCTGGATTTGCCCCTCACGCGCGAAGGCAAAAATGTTGTTGCGCACCATGTTCTCTTTACCGTAGTGCTGGTGGAAGCCGCCCGTCTTGGTGCGATACACCACGTTATTCTCGGCGAGGATATGGGTGGTGCCTTCGTCGAAATAGATGCCCCAGCCGCCGTAGGACAGACTCTCTACGTCGTGAATCAGGTTATGGTGCAATACTGTGCCCTCGTGGAAGCCCAGTGTGTAGATGCCACCCATATCCGACAGCACGCCCTGCCCGATATGGTGGATATGGTTGTAGGCGACGGTGTTGTGGTGCGCCAGTGCCTCGCCATACCCCCACGTCCAGCCGATGGACACGCCCGTGTAGTAGAAGTCGGCGATTTCGTTATGCTCGATGCGGTTGTAGGGCGACTGTCCAATCCAAACCCCTACCGCCGCGGGATGAAGCCTGCCACCGTGCGCGATGAGGTTGTCGCGGATGACATGGTGGCTGGCGACCTCCTCCTCGTCCTGGCGGATAGTCATCTCGCCGATTTTGACGCCCCCGGCGCCCAGGTCCGTCAACTCGCACCGCTCCACCCGGTTACGCTTGCAACCCCGTCCGAACTCAAACGCCCACGCTCCTGTGTGAGTCACGCGACAGTCCTCAAAGGCACAGTCCCGGGCTCCTTCCGCGCTGAGTGCTGCCCCAAGTATCGCTTCCGCCTGCGGAAAGCTGTAACCCTCCGCCGGGGTCACCCATTGGGTATGGGCGAAGGTCAAACCGCGGAAGACCAGATGCTGCACCCACCTGCGCCCGTCCAGGTCGCCCCTCAGCACCAGCAACTGCTCCGCCTTGGGCGCGACCACAACGCTCTTCTCAACCGTCTCGCCCGGTTTGGGCAGGTAGGTCAATACCCCTCTGCCCCGGTCCAGATACCATTCGCCGGGCTCGCTCAACGCCTCCCGCACGTTTTCCACGAAGTAGCGATGCCCCTTGTGCAGAGTGGACCACCATTGGTCATGAGAAGTCGTGCCGGTGAAGGTCACCATGTTCTTCTCGGTGTCCACCTGCGCGATGCGCAGCCGCGCCATCGTCCAAAACTGCGTCGCCATCACCTCCACGTCGTTCAGCCGATACCAGTCGGGGCGAACCTCACCTTTTTGAAACACGAAGCTGTTGGAACCCTTTCCGGACACCGGTGGCAGCTCTTCGGCGATGGTGTAATAACCGTTCTTGGGCAGGCGTGGACGGTAGCGACGCTCTCCGTTGACCCACAGCTGGATGAAGTTCCACTCGCCGCGCTGCACCTCCGGCAGCTGCAGTTGCCAGCGACCGTCGGGCGTGACCACCCAGCCCTTCAGCACAACGCCTCCGCTGATAACCGGCTTCTCGCCCGGATAGGCGGCGTATACGGTTGGCGACTCCTCCGTGCCTGAATCTTCGGGAGTGAACACCAGCGGCTCACTCAGCGCGTAGGTTCCCCTGCGCACCATCACCACTACCGGACGGTTGAGCCTCTGCACGCGGCGCAGTTCCCGGACTGCCTGCTGTGCCCGCTTCAGGGTGGCGAAGGGCCCGTCGGTACGCTGCCGATTCGGTGCCGGCAGCTTGCCCGACCAGCTGTCGTTGCCGTTAGTAGAAACGTAGAAATCGGCTTTGGGCTGCGCGCCGGCGACAGCCAGCATCGCTCCCAGAAAACAAACCGGCATCATGACTTTCCACATAGCCTCTGCTCCCTTTCCCACGTTGTCTACACCTTGATTCCTGCCCTCGGAAGTGATTCCTGCAGAAGCCGCAGCGTAACCGGATGATACCAAGGTCCCGGCAGGACCCACCTCGCCGTCCGGGGTGTTCGATAAATCCGCCAGACTCCACTTGGAGGGCGAAGCTCGCGCCGGGTCATAGACCCCTCCCCGTCCACGGGAGGTCAGGTGGGGGGAAACTCACTGCCATTTCCTCTTGTCAGAGAAAGTGTCGTGCAGTAGGCGAATCCTCGGGAGAGGGGTATCATCAGACGTTACGTAGCCGCAGGCTTCAGATTGCGTGATGCAGTTTGGCGGGCGGCTTCAGCAGGGGGACCGGGATGTCAGGTTACAACGCTCCCCACACGAAACTGATGAGGAACAGCACGGCGATGCCGTACATCCACGGGGATACCTCTCGCCCTCTGCCGCGCAGGAGCATCACCACGACGTAGGAGATAAACCCCACGCCGATGCCAAAGGAGATGCTCTGCGTCAGCGGGATGAGCAGCATGGTCAGGAAGGCGGGAATGCCGTATTCCGGCGTCTCGAAATCCATCTCCCGCACTACAGCCATCATTAGATAGCCCACGATGATGAGTGCGGGGGCTGTAGCAACGCCGGGTACCGCGCCCACCAGCGGGGCAAACAGAAGACTCAACAGGAACAGGACGCCCACCACCACGGAGGTCAGCCCCGTGCGTCCCCCTTCGCTGATGCCCGCCGCGCTCTCAATATAGGTGGTCACCGAGCTTGCACCGCACAACCCACCCCAGACCGCTGCCAGCGAGTCGGTCAGCAGCACGCGGTTCAGACGGGGCAGGTTGCCGCGCTCGTCCAGAAAGCCTGCCTGCCCGCCGATGCCGATAACCGTGCCCATCGTGTCGAAGAAGTCGGTGATGAGAAAAGCGAAGAT
>JAPWUZ010000296.1 GCA_028275265.1 Armatimonadota bacterium
CGCCCATCTCCGCGCTGGAGACCCCTGCCGAGAAGGTCATGATTACCGAGAAGGGCGTCAACGACGCCTTCTGGGGATGGGTCTACTTCGGCACCTGGGAGTGGGACTGGGTAGACTGGATTGGTCGCCCGCCACAAAGAGACGGTGCCGAGCGAGCTCTGCAGCGTGACTGCGACTTGGTGAACGACGGGGACGGCAACGCCACGTGGGCAGGCTGTGGCATGATGCCGCGCTATCGCCACACCGGAACCGCCAACGTGGTCTTCTTCGACGGTCACGCCAAGGCGATGGGACGCGGACAGATTCTGTGGTACCGCAACATCTACGTGCCCGTCGGCTTGCCTGCACAGTGGGCATCGGAAGGCTGGTATCCGTACTGAGCCTTTGACCCTGTGAAGCCGATAATAAGGGCGGGGCAACACCAGCCCCGCCCCTTATTGCAGGAGGAGAGAGGGACAGATGGACAGCAACAAGAAGACGATTATCGCGATTGTGCTCATCATCATCGCCGCGCTGATATTCGCGTTCCAGTATCAGCGCACGAAGGAGCCACCACCCAAGAAAGTGACTGCCGAGGATATCAAGGCGGAGATACAGCGTATTCAGAACGACCCCAGAATGCCGCCGCAGGCAAAGGCGATTGCCATTAACCAGCTGCTGCAGTATCACCCGGAGGTGGCAAAGGAACTTCAGCAGCAACAGCCAGGCAGATGAGGTGTCTCTTTAAAACACGGGGCTTGCATCCGCAAGCCCCGTGTTTTTCACCCTGCATGGGGCGAGTTTTTCTCAAAACGGCTTCCCCCAGCGGTTCCACCACCAGCCTCGTTTCGCCGTTTCAGACCATGCCCGCCACCGGCGCAGATGCTCCGGGCTTATGGGAGCGCCTCTGCCCATCTTCCCCAACCGGTACGCCCGCCACATCTGCCAGCGGTGCCACCGCCACGCCCACAGCTTGCGCATCTTCTCACGCTGCTCAGGCGTGAGCACCGAGCCGATTTCCTGGCGGGTGTTTTTGCGCAGCTCCAGCAACTGCTTGCGCTTCTGCTCGCGCGTGAGCGAGGCATCGCTCCGGATTTTCCGCGCCTGCTCGCGGGCGTTGTCCACGATGCTCTTTATCCTCGCTTTTTGCTCGTCGGTCAGCTGCAGCCACTTCGCCATCGCGTTCCAGCGATGCAGGCGACGCTGTGCCAGCACGCCGGGTTTGATGCCTTTGCCGGTATCCTGCGCCAGCGCGGGCTGGATGGACCACACCGCCAGAACGCTGATCAGCGGCAATAGGAGGAGTGTCACCTTTCTCATCGCCTGTCGTCACCCCCTTTTCCTGTGGTATCCGTCTTCATAGACGTTGGGAAGACGAAAGGGTTCATTGCCGGTGCCAGTGCCCGGCTCGTCCCACATGGCACTGAAACCGTTGGGGCAGGAGCCTTTCCGCGCCGGAGCGAACCTTGTGGTGAGATACTTCAGGAGGCGTTGCGGTGGCAACCTGGTACGTATGGACAATGGACGACACCGGCGCGGGCGGCAGCGATATGGTGGAAGCCATGCGCCGTGCATGCGCGTTTTTGCAGTCGCGCGGAGTGCGCATGACCCTGTTTGTGGTACCCAAACCCAGCGGGCAGCCCATGAGCGAGGAATGGGTAGACGCCCTGCGGGAAGCGCACGAGGCGGGGCATGACCTGCAGCTGCACGGTCTCACCCATGAAGATTGTTTTGAGTTCGGTCCGCCGAACTGGCCGGCAACGGATATCATGCCTTCTTTCATCGAGGAGTTCGAGCGTCGGCGCGAGGAACTGATGCCGCGCTACACTCTGCCGAATCTGCGACAGCGCATCGAGGAGGGGCTCGCGATTTTTCGGGAAAGGCTGGGTGTGCAACCTTCCGCCTTTCGCGCGCCCTGCGGAGCCATTTCCAAACCCATGTTCGAAGCGCTGAGTCAGGTGGGCATTCATTACCACTCCTGCATGTATATCAGCGGCAGCGGCTATGAGCATCTGCCGCATCGCAGCGGGGTGATTGCCCAGAAGTGGGTGAACGACATCCCCCACACCCCGTTCCGCTGGTACAGCGACGTGGTGGAGGTGCCCATCCTGAACGAGTACACGTGGCGTGGCGCATGGCAGCGGGAGCAGGAGTTTGTGGCGCTGGCGAAGGAGGATGTCAGCCGCATCGCGCAGGAGAGCGAGGTGGCGGTGCTGTTGACGCACACGCACGGAGTGGGCGACAACCTCGATTATGCGTATCGGCTGATGGATACGGTGATAGAGCATGTGCGCTCCAATGGATTGGGCGATTTCGCCACGCTGGGTGAATTGGCGGCAAACGGTGAGCTGGAACAGGCGGTACGAGGGACGGGACCCGATATCCTGAGTGTATGAGGAGGCAAGACCATGTATCGCATTGGCGAAGAGGAAGTCGAGGAAGTACGGAAGGTGCTGTTAAGCGGGCATCTGTTCCGCGTGGGCGAGGGCGTGGAGGGACACCTGCATGAAGTGGACCAGTTCGAGCGCGAGTGGGCGCAGACCATCGGTACGGAGTATGCGCTGTGCATGGCGGGAGGAGGAACCGCCGCGCTGATATGCGGACTGGTGGGCATGGGCATCGGGCCTGGCGACGAGGTGATTGTGCCCGGCTACACGTGGATGGCAACCGCGACCAGCGTGCTGGCAGTTGGGGCGATACCGGTCATCGCCGAGGTAGACGAAACGCTTGCCCTCGACCCCGAAGATGTGCGTCGCAAAATCACGCCGAACACACGGGCGATTATACCGGTGCACATGGTGGGACGACCCGCCAACATGCAGGCGTTGCTGGACATCGCGCGCGAGCACGACCTGATGGTGCTGGAAGATTGTTGCCAGGCGGACGGCGGCAGTTACCAAGGCAAACGTTTGGGTAGCTGGGGCAACGCGGGCGCGTTCAGCTTCAATTACTTCAAGATTATCTCCTGTGGCGAAGGCGGCGCGTTGAACACCAGCGATCGCACCCTGTATGAGCGTGCACTGGTGTTCCACGACGGCGGTGCGGCGTTTCGCCCTTACGCCAAAGACCTCGGCATTCCCATTTTTGTCGGCATCCAGCTGCGGGCAGATGAGGTGATGGGAGCGATATTGCGGGTGCAACTGCGCCGGCTGGACGGCATCCTGAGCGACCTGCGCCGCATCCGCAAACGGTTCGAACAGGAGCTGGCAGACACGCCGGGCTTGCGCATCGCACCCAATAACGACCCCGAAGGAGACTGCGGAGTGGTGGTGGCTTTCCAGTTTGATTCCGAAGAGCAGGCGCGCGCTTTTGCCCGGGAGACGGGCGGCTGGCTGCCTATCGACAGTGGCAAGCATGTCTACTCCAACTGGGAGCCTCTGTTGCAAAAGCGCATCATGCACCATCCCGACATGAACCCGGTCCACCATCCGTGCA
>JAPWUZ010000241.1 GCA_028275265.1 Armatimonadota bacterium
GTCCGTTGCTATTGCGAAGAACCAGTTAGAGCAGGCGAAAGCGAGGCGGGCACAGGCAGAGTCACGCTATTTTCCCACCCTGAGCCCGTCGGTCAGCTATGTAAACCAGCAAACCCGAACCGCGCTGCCGGGCTTCGGCACGCGCATCGGCAAGATCGATGAAACACGCTCCGATATCGCCCTGAGGCAGACGGTGTTCGATTCGGGGCAGCGGGAAATCTCTGCCGCTCAGGCGCGCCGGTCGGTGGAATCGGCGGAGCAGGCGTATCGGGAGGCGGTTCAGCAAAAGGTGCTGAGTGTCACCACCGCGTACTACGAGCTGCTGCGACGGATGGCGTTGTTGCGGGTGGCTGAGGCGAGCGTACAGCGAGCGCAGCAGACGGTGGACGTGGTTCGGGCGCAGGTGGAGGTCGGCGTGGCAGCGCAGAAGGACGTGCTGCAGGCGGAAGCCGAGCTGGCAAACGCGCAGGTGTCGCTGATTCAGGCGCGCAATCAGGTGCGATTAGCCGAGGCGAGCCTGCGCAACGAGCTGGGAATCGGTCAGGAGGTGCCTGTGCAGGTCGCGGAGGTCGGCGAGCAGGAGGCAGGGCAATTGCCGCCGCTGAGCTCGCTGGAGGATTACCTGAAGCAGGCGTTTGCGCAACGACCGGACTACCAGCGCCAGCGCATCAGCAGCGAAATCCAGCGATTAAGCCTGCGTCTGGCGGAGATTCAGGCAGGGATTCAGGTGCAAAGTGATTTCTCCTACGGTCGGCGCATCGAGCCCGACCCGGGCGACACGCGCAGCTTCAGCATCACCGCCACCTATCCGCTGTTTGATGGCGGGGCAGCGCGCGCGGCGGTGCGGGAGTCGCGGGCAGGCTATGATAGCGCGATGCAGCAGCTGGAACAGATCAAGCTGGCTGTGCGGTTGGATGTGGAACAGGCGTACCTGACGCGGGCGGAGGCACAGGAACGGCTGAACGCGGCGCGGAAGGCGCTGGAGGCGGCAAGGGTCAACTACGAAGCCGCGCTGGAGAGCCGTAAAGAGGGCGTCAGCAGCCTGATCGAGGTGATTAACGCGCAGGTGGCGCTGGTCAATGCGGAGACCAACTATGTGCAAGCCATCTATGACCTGCTGGCAGCGGACGCGCGGCTGCAACGGGCTATCGGTAAAGACTATGCATTCTCCGAGGGAGGGGGAAAAGGATGAAACGAGCGATTATCATCGCCGTGATACTGATTATCATCGTCGCGGGCGGTTCCATCGCATGGAGCAGATTGCGCAATAACAACCAGCCCAAGCCCGAGTACCGCACCGCGAAGGTGGAACGCGGCACGGTCACCAAGTCGGTCACTGCTGAGGGGATCCTGCAGCCGCTGACGGTGGTAGACGTCAAGTCTAAAGCAGGTGGCATGGTAACGAAGCTGGCGGTGGACGTCGGCTCGGAGGTGAAGGCGGGGCAGGTGATTGCGCGCATCGACCCCACCGACACTATGACCATGTTCGAGCAGGCACGGGCGGACCTGGAGGCGGCGGAGGCGCGCGAGCAACAGTCCCGTCTCAACCTGCAGCTGCAGAGCGTGCAGAGCGATGTCGCCATCGCGCAGGCAGAGGCGAACCTGGCATCGGCAAAGGCGCGTTTGGAGCAGGCGCGCCGCCAGCTGGCGATGCAGCCCCGGCTGAGCCAAGCAGCCATCCAGCAGGCACAAGCCAATTACGACTCCGCAGAAGAGAACCTGCGCCAGCTGAAAGAGGTCACCATCCCGCAAACGCGCACTGAGGTGCAGGCGCAGTACGACCAGGCGAAGGCGAACTACGAGAACGCCGAAAAGAACCTAGCACGGCAGGAGGAGCTGCTGCGTAAGGGTTTTGTCTCGCAGCAGGCGGTGGATACCGCCCGCACACAGCGTGACGTGGCGAAGGCACAGTTCGATACCGCGCAGAAGCGGCTATCCATGCTGGAGCGCGATTTGCAGGCGACCCTGCGGAATGCGGAGAAGCGTCTGGAGGAGGCCAAAGCCGCGCTGGAATCGGCGAAGACCAACGCCGAGCAGGTGGCGTTGCGGGAAGCGGATGTGAAGCAGGCAGAGGCCGCCGTACAGCAGGCAGAAGCCGCGTTGAAACAGGCGAAAGCGAATGCCCTGCAAAACCGCATCCGCGAGGCGGACATCCGTTCCGCGCTGGCGCAGAAAGTGCGCAGCAAAGCCAGCCTGCAGAACGCGCAGGAACAGCTGCGAAGCACCACCATTGTTGCCCCGCGCGATGGTGTGGTTATCCAGAAGTACGTGGAAGAGGGAACCATCATCCCGCCCGGCACCAACGTCTTCTCACAGGGAACCAGCATCGTGCAGATTGCCGATATAAGCCGCATGTTCGTGGACGTGCAGGTAGATGAAACCGACGTCGCCTTCATCCAGACAGGACAGAAGGTGGACGTCACGCTGGATGCCTACCCCAACGAAATCTTTGAGGGCACGGTTATGCGCGTCGACCCGCGTGCGGTGGTCGAACAGAACGTAACCGTCGTGCACGTACGCGTGGAGATCGAGAACCCTGACGCCCGCCTGAAGCCCGGCATGAACGCCACCTGCGAGTTCGTGGTTGACCGCAAAGAGGATGTGCTGATGGTGCCCTCCGAGGCGGTCAAAGAGGGTGACAACGGCAAGTACTACGTGCAGGTCATGGAGAAAGGGCTGCCGGTGCGCCGTGACGTGGAAATCGGTCTGGAAGGCAACGATACCATCGAAATCGTCAGCGGGCTGAAAGAAGGCGAAGAGGTGATCACGCAGGTCATCGAACCGCAAACGCAGACACAAAGCAGCGGAGGCGCGCCGCGAGGAATGGGCTTTCCGATGTTTGGCGGTCCGCCGATGCGTATGAGATAGCGTGAGGGGGTGATGGCATGAACTTCGCGGAGAACTTCCAGATAGCCCTGCACAGCCTGCTGGTAAACAAGCTGCGCTCGTCGCTGACCATGTTGGGCATCATTATCGGCGTGGGAGCAGTCATCGCCATGATTTCGGTGGCGCAGGGCGCACGCGAGCAGACCATGCAGCGCATCCAGCAGCTGGGCACGAACGTGCTGGTCGTCTTCCCCGGTCAGATGCGCATGGGAGCGTCGTTCGGCGGCTTCGGCTCGATGCAGATACTGAAGCCGGAGGATGTGGACGCCATCCGGCGCAGCTGTCCATCTGTGCGGGCGGCTTCGCCAGAGGTACGCCGCAACGCGCAGGTAAAGTATAAGAACCGCAACACCAACACCAGTATCGCCGGAGTCTCGCCCGAGTACTCCGAAATCCGTAACTATCCGGTACAGCAGGGGCGCTTCATCACCCAACGCGAAGTGGACAGCATGGCGCGAGTATGCGTTATCGGGCAAACGGTGTACGAGAACCTGTTCAACGGCTCCTCGTGCATTGGCAAGACCATCCGCATCCGCGGCATCGGTTTCAAGGTGGTGGGGTTGCTCGCGCCCAAAGGGGCACAGGGCTTCGGCAACCCTGACGACATCATCTTCGTGCCCTACACCACCGCCATGCGCCGCCTGTTCGGGATGGACTTCATCAATAGCATCAGCGTGCAGGCGGTGAGCGAGGACCGTATGGCAAGCGCGTATCAAGAGGTGGAAAACCTGATGCGCCGTCGCCAGCGATTGAACCCGGGTCAGGAGAACAACTTCCGCATCATGAACCAGGCGGAGTTTGTGCAGACGGCGGAAGACGTCTCGCGCACCTTCACCATGTTGCTGGCGGGTATCGCGAGTGTGTCGCTGCTGGTCGGCGGCATCGGCATCATGAACATCATGCTGGTGTCGGTCACCGAGCGTACGCGCGAAATCGGCATCCGCAAGGCGGTCGGCGCGAAGCGGCGGGACATCCTGCTGCAGTTCCTGATTGAGGCGATGACGCTGAGCCTGGTCGGCGGACTGATAGGCATCGGTGCCGGATTGGGGGCGTCTTATGTGCTGGCAAATACGTCTGGCTGGCAGGTGCACATTACGATGCAACCCATCCTGCTGGCGTTCGGCTTTTCGGCAGCAGTGGGCATCTTCTTCGGCATCTATCCGGCGCAAAAAGCGTCGGCTCTCAATCCGATAGAGGCATTGCGTTACGAGTAACCTAAAAACCTGAAGGAGGGACGTGTGATGAAACGATTGGCTCTGTGGACCGGCGTGTTGCTGCTGCTCATCACCGCAGTGGCAGCTGTCGCTCAACCGCCACCCGGTGC
>JAPWUZ010000242.1 GCA_028275265.1 Armatimonadota bacterium
ATCGGCGGCTTCGAGTGGTGGGGCGCGTATCGTCTGGAACAGCCCAAAACAGGGCACTTGCTGCTCATCCAGGCGGAAGCCTGCGACGAAGCCATTGGCAAAGAGGTGACCGTTGCCACTCCACAGCTCCCCGGCTCGCGCGAGGTGCTGTCTTTCCGCGAGGGAGATATTCCGCGCTGGCGAGACGTCTCCGGCGCGGAGCTACATATCTTCCCTGCGTGGGGCTGGGTTAACGCCATCGCGCCCATTGTGCGCATCGACTACGACGCCAGAAGGGTGATTTTACCACCCGACGGCTATACAGACGAGATACGGCTCGGCAATCGCTACTTCATTGAAAACGTGCGCGAGGCGCTGGATGCACCGAGCGAGTGGTATCTGGACAAGCGCACGGGCGAGTTGCTCTACATCTCTGAGAACGAGAAGCCTCCTGTGGCGCCAGCCGTGCTGACACGGTTAGACCGCCTCATCGTGTTGAAGGGTGAGCCGGGCCACAACCGCTGGGTGGAACACCTTCGTTTTGTTGGTTTCACTTTTATGGACACCGACTACACCCTCACCACGAACTACTACATGCCTGCCGATGCGGTGATATGGATGTCGGGGGCACGTGACTGTGTGGTTAGGGATTGCACGTTCCGCCATGTGGGCGGCTATGCGCTTCGGCTGGACGAGCAGAGCCATCGCGTGCAGTTTGTCAAAAACCGCGTGCAGGAAGTGGGGCAGGGGGGAGTCATCCTCGTGGGCGATAACCACTCGCAACCCCATCACAACCTCATCGCGGGCAACGTGATGAAGCAGCTGGGGCTGGTATATAAACATGTTGCGGGCGTCTACGTCATCACCGGCAGTGACAACCGCATCGCGCACAATACCATCTGGGATACCCCGCGCTACGCGATTTCTCTCAAGACGCTAGACGAGACACGGCAGTCGCACCGCAACACTGTGGAATACAACGACCTGCGCCGCACCAATCTGGAGACCAACGACACGGGCGCAATAGAAACACTGGGCAGAGACCAGCAGGACACTGGAAACATCATTCGCTACAACCTGATCCTGGATTCGGTGGGCATGACCAGCACACCTGACGGCAGGATTATCACCCCTTACTTCTCCTGGGGCATCTATCTGGACGACTACAGCAGCGGCACGACAGTCTATGGCAACATCGTGGCGCGTACGGTGAACGGGGGTATCTGCGTACACGGGGGCAAAAACAACCTGTTCGAGAACAACATCTTTCTGGATGCCTCGGTAGAACAGATCCGCCTGCAACCCCGTGATGACTTCATGCAGGGCAACCGCTTTGTGCGCAACATCGTGGTCTACTCGAAGCCCGAAGCATCGCTTATCTTCTCATGGGACACCCGGCGTGACCGCTTCAGCGAGTGGGATTATAACCTCTACTGGCTGCGCAGAGCGGATTTGCGCACAATAAGTCGGCGTATCACGCCCTTTGGCACTTTTGCCGATTGGCTGAATGCCGGATTCGACGCACACTCGGTGGTTGCCGACCCGCTGTTCGTCGCACCGGAGAAGGACGACTATCGACTGAGACCCGACTCGCCCGCATACCGGCTCAGCTTCAAGCCGATACCGTTGGAGAAGATAGGGGCGAAAGGGTATCGCGACTAGTGGCGTCAAACCCAACCCCATACTTTGATGACCTCCATCATTGGGGGGCGTTCCCACAGCCACTCCACTCGAAGCCAGAAGCCCTCTATCGCAACAGAGTGGTACTCGCCTTCCTGTCCCACAAAGGCCGGCTGATAGATACCCTTCTCGGAAAGCACGTAGAACTCCACCTGCTTGCGTTCTGGGTCGATGATCCAGTACTCCCTCACGCCTGCCTGCTCATACTCATAGTATTTCTCTCCTCGGTCGCGGGCGCGACTTTCCGGGCTAATAACCTCCACCACCAAGTCGGCAGGTCCGTTCAGGAAGTGCCGTTGGATGAGATGTTGTCGCTCGGCGGAGACGAAGAGAATGTCTGGTGAACGACCGGGCAGGTTGGGACCGCTCTTCATCTGGAAAGGCTCGGTAAGTACTCTGCCAGCACGGGTCTCGAGCGTGTGAAAGAGGAGTAGCGTCGTGAGATAGTTCACTACTGCTTGATGTTCATCGCTAATCGGACTCATGAGAACAACCTCTCCATCTACCCATTCCGCCCAGGTGTCCTCATCCAACCACTCCAGGAACTGCTCGTAGGAGATTTTTCCTTCGGGCAGAGGACGGGCGGAGGTCGCTTGCACCAGTGTTGCCATGCGGCTCACCTCCGCCCGTATTATAGCCGATTCACAGGCTATCGTTCAATGAGGTAGTACATCACCGTGGGTTGCAGCGTGATTTTGCCGCCCGTCGACGCTTTGCCTGTCGGATACCCGTTTGCATCCAGAGGAGTTACTTTCAGCTTGCCAGCGTCGGGACGGTTGAGAGTAACTGTGCCTGCGAACCGCCGGACATTAATCGGCGCGGTGCCGAGGCTCTGGATGGCTCTCTTGCCGGTGCCCGGTGCGCTCCAGCCGTAGTTGGTATCTTCGCTCATCACCTGCAGGAGCATCTTCCGCGAAGTGCGCAAAGGTTGCCCATCCAGCGGCACCAGCAACACGGTGCCATACTCCATCTGTGTGCTGATGCTAACGTCGCGCAGGTTCACGGTGCCTGCTTTCTGCAGGAAGCCGCACACTCCCTGTGCCTTCGGCGCGTTTACCGTGACCAGTCCGCGCTGATAATCCCACGCCAGCTCGCCCGTGGCGCTGCGTACAACGCCTTTGGTGCGGTCGATGTAGCGCGAGAGGTCTGCAATTCGCGACGTTGTATCGCGCTCCACAAAGTTCATCTGCACCTTGCCCACCAGATGGGCGAGGGGGTCTATCGCCTCCAGCTGCTGGACCTGGGCGGTTTGCCCGGCGGGGATATCTTTCGCTCGGAGTTCGTCGAGATTTACCGCCTGAGAGACAGGTGCGCCCTTCAGGGCGAAGAGGTCTGCCAGCTTCAGGTTCGCTTCCACGACCGCTGGACCCTCCTGCACCAGCCCCAGTCGGAATACCAGCGCATCAGCAGGAAATTGTCCCATCACCACCGGCGTCTGAATGGAGAACTTGCTCAGTACCTGCTGCCACCAGGGACCGGAGAGCGCGAAGAAATACACGCCATCGGTGCCCTGCAGCACGCCATATGTGGCGAACAGGAAGGGGAAGTCCGCGCGGAATCGGTTGGGCGGTGTCCAGTTCACCTCGCTGATGATGGAGGGTAGACTGTTGTAGACAACATCCATCAGCGGCAGGGAACCTTTCGCTACCTCTGTGAGGGCACAGGCATCGTCGTAAAGGTCGCCCACATTCAATGACCAGCCCGCCCGCTCGCCTTCATGCGGCCCGCCGAAGTAGCCGTGCCGGTCCATGTAGTCGCAACCAGCGTTGCTCCACTTGTCCAGAGGACCCAGTATCTGCGCATTGGCGGTAATCCAGTTGGACGCCTGCACCAGCCCTTTGTAACCCAGTTCCTTCTTGAGGTAATCGCGCATACCGTCGAACCAGGCGCGCTGGTGTTTGGCGAGGAACTCGGCGGTGTCCTGCGCGCGCTTGTTGCGCTGGTTGAACATCTCCCACAAGCCCATGAACCCGACGCGCCCTGCTGCATCATCATCTCCGCGGATGCGGTTGCCCCCCCACGCCGCAAACGCCGCGCTCAGCGACCCGTACTTCGCCTTCAGCCAGTTGCCGAACTCCTTCTCCAGTATCTCCATCTGCTGAGCGGGAATGTTCTGGTAGGGGGTGAAAGTCCAGAAGAAGTAGGAGTCCTCGTTCATCAACTCCACCATTGCAACCGCCGGTTCGTCTTTCAGCGCGACGCCCGTGTACGGGTTGCGTGTGGTCATCAGCTCGCGCCACCAGCTCTTGTAGACGTCCTGAAATCGCTTGTTGAAGAACGGCATGGCGAAAGGATGCTGGTAGTTGTAGTCCCCATAGCCGTCCTGTGGCGTGAACCGCAACCACAGAGGGAAGTAAATAGACAGGGTAACGTAGATGCCTTCCCGCTTCATCGCAGCGATGAAGTAGAAGTATTTGTCCAGATACTCCCTGTCTACCTTTGTGTAGTCGTTCTCCTGCCAGATGCCCCCATGCATGCGCACCATGTTCACGCCGTATTTCGCCAGATGACGTGCCAGGTAATCCACCGATGCCCTGTCCAT
>JAPWUZ010000244.1 GCA_028275265.1 Armatimonadota bacterium
ACCTGGGCAAGCGGCGCATCTCCGTGTGGGGATTGCGTCCGCGCCATACCGCGATGCTTATCACCAGCTTCACCGGCTCGCTCATCGCTTTCTTGACCATTGTGGCGGTGCTGGCGACCGCGCAGACGTTTCGCGAAATCATTGTGCGGGGCGAACGCATTCTGGAACAGTCTCGCCAGATGCAGCAGCAGTATGCGCGCCTTAGCAGCGAGTACAGTCGGCTTCAGCAGCGCTATGAAGACGCCGCACAGCGTGTGCGTGAACAGCAACAGCAGATGGAGGAGAACACTCGCCAGCTGCAGCAACAGCAGAGACAGCTGGAGGAGGTGAGACAGCAGCTCCGAGAGAGACAGAAACAGGTGACAGAACTGAACCGTCGCATCGCCGAGCAGAACCTGCAGCTGCAGGGGCTGCTGAAGCAAAACGCGGCTCTCACGCTGAGCAATGCGAAACTGCAGCGCACCAATCAGGAACTTCAAAGGCAAGGGCAGTTCCTGCGTGAGCAGAACGCGCTTTATCAACAGAACAATGCGGACCTGGCATCGCAGAACATGCGGTATGCCAGCGAAAACGTGCAGTTGAACACGGAGAATGCGCGCCTTCAGCAGCAGGCGGCGCAACTGCGTCAGCAGACCGTGCAGCTTGCCGAGCAGAGCCGCCAGCTGCAACAGCAGGCGGACGCCCTCAGGGATACCATTAAACAGCTGCAAGAACAAGAGGCAGAACTGCGCCGTTTAATCGAGCGGCTGGAACAGATGAAAGAAAAGCCGATTGTGGCGCGCAAGGACGAAGAGATTGCCCGCAGAGTTATTCCCAACGGTCTATCGGTGCGCAGCACGCGTAGTGAGATATACCGGTTGCTAAGCGAGGCGTCGCGCATTGCGCAGCAGCGAGGAGCCGCAGCAGGGAACGCATATAGAGCGGCGTATGTACCTCTGAAGCGCATCAGTATGCCGGGTCCAGGAGGAACCGCGACCGAAATCGTAGCGGATGAAGCCATGAGCGTCGAGGTGCTGGCGGAGCAGATAGCCCGTTCCGACGCGCCGGTAGTGGTGTTGGCGGTGGCGGTGCGCAACAGCGTGGCTGGCGAACCGATACAGGTGGAATTGAGACCATACCGCAACCGCCTGGTATACCGCAAGGATGAGGAGATTGCGCGTTTGAGAGTGTGGTCGGGGCGCAGCACTGGCGAGATTGTGAATACTCTCATCGAGTTCCTGCGCGATGAGGTGCGCGCCAGAGCTATCGAAGCCGGTATTATTCCCCGGGTTGGGGCTGACGGGGAACCGTCGGTGGGTACGGTTTCCAATGTAGAGTTAACCGACCTGGCGGACCGTATCGTGCGTGAGGGCAGGGGACGCTACGTAAACGTGGTGGTGCTTGCGGATGCGGATACCTATTCCGCCGATAGCCTGCGATTGCGGTTCCGCGTTGTGCAGTGAGGTTACGAGGGTGCTTAATCATGTCCCAGGGTGTGGTGATGGCAATAGACCCCGGGAGCAGTAAAGTGGGTTTAGCCGTCGTGCGGAGCGATGGGCAGGTGTTGCATCGCGCCGTACTGGCAATAGAGGAGTGTGAGAGGGAGCTGGTTTCGCTGTATCAGCGTTTTCGTCCGCAATGCATCGTGGTGGGCGGCGGTACAGGCTTCCGTGCGATGGAGATGTTGCTGCGTCGCGTGCTGCCGGATGCGCCCCTGCAGGTAGCCAACGAGGCTTATACCTCGGAGGAGGCACGTCGCCGCTACCTGCGCGAGAACCCCCCGAAGGGCTGGCGCAGGCTTATACCCTCATGGTTGCGCACCCCGGACAAACCGTACGACGACTACGTGGCGGTCATCCTGGCGGAGCGTTACTGGCGCGAGAGTTCTCAGGGTGAGGTGCAAGCATGAACCAGACGCGAACAGAGGCGGAGTGGCGTTTCGATTCTCCCGATGTGCTCAAAGCATGGCGCCCAAACGACGAGGTATCGGACGTGCGTTTTGAGGACGGCGGGATGCGTTTTCGTACCACAGGCAGCGACCCGATACTGGAGTACATTCCCCTCCTCGACCTGCAAGCGGTGCCACATCAGGCGATAGAGATAGAGATGAAAGCCAGTAAGCCCGGTGTCGCCGAGTTGTTCTGGAGCAACACGACCCAGTCCCCGTACGGCGGCTTCCTGCCAGAGAAACGCACAGATTTTGTCGTGAAGGGCGACGGGCAGTGGCATACCTATCGCGTTTTCCCATTCTGGCAGAAGGAGGGGCGCATCGTCCGCCTGCGCTTTGACCCCTACGGCATCGGCGAATTCCACCTGCGCGCCATACGCATTGTCCGTCTGGAGGGATTGGCCGTCCGGGAAGGGCAGAGGGATTTCCTCTTTCACGGCAACCGTGCCGACTGGGTTGCCTGGCACGGAACGCAAATGCAAACCACACCGAACGGAACACAACTGCGATTGACAGAGCCTGATGGGTTCGTCGGAGGGCGTGTCAGCATCGAAGCGGAGCGTTTCCAGATAGTGGCAGTGCGGCTCCGTTCCTCTGGGGTGAAGCGATGCGCTCTCGTCTTTGCCACCACCGAGGCGTATGGTCTGCAGCAACACGCCTTTGACGTCATTCCCGATGGCAAGTCGCGCCTGTACAACATCGATATGCTGGACTCCCGATCGTGGAGTGGTGAAGTGGTCATGCTGGGCATCCGCCCGGGCGAGCGTGTGGGAGACACGGTCACACTGGAGGAGGTTCGGATAGCGTCGGAACCTTTGGGTGCGCCCGATTTGCAGGTGCTGTTCTTCGGGATAGAGGACGCCCTGCCGCGTGTGCAAAGCCCGCTGACCGTGACGCTTCGCGTCATCAATCGAGGCGGGCAGCCAGCGAAAGGGATGCGGGTATCCCTTCAATTACCTCCCATGGCGCGTGTGCTGCAGCCGTTGCAGTCGCCAGCTGCCGATGTACGTTTTGGAGAAGAGGCGGAATGGCGCTGGCTGGTGTCGTTCTCGCACGCCTGGAAGGGCTCTTTTCAGGTGCAGATTCGGGCGGCAAACGCGCCGGTTGTTCAGGTTGGTACCACCGCAGAGGTCACGCCCCGTTTGGTAAAGGCAAAACTGCGCACGGTGCCCGCCCCCGCACCGGTAACCCCAAAATACCCGGTCGGGGTATACTACTTCCCCGGCTGGCGCAGCGCGGGGCAGTGGGCGCCGATTACTCGCTTCCCGGAACGCAAGCCGGTGCTGGGTTGGTATCGCGAAGGTGACCCTCAAATCGCTGACTGGCACATCAAATGGGCGGTGGAACACGGCATCGCCTTCTTGTATACGACTGGTACTGGGTGCAGGGGGCACGGGCACTGGAACACGCACTGCATGAGGGGTATTTCAAGAGCAACTACCACCGGTATCTGCAGTTCTGCCTGTTGTGGGCGAACCACAACCCCCCCAATACCTCTTCACACGAGGACTGCCTTGCAGTTACACGATACTGGATAGAACACTACTTCCACCGTCCTGAACACCTGCGCATCGACGGCAAGCCGGTCGTGGTGATTTTCACCCCGTACCAGCTGCGTGCGGATATGGGCAGCGATGGCGTGCGGCGGGCGTTTGACGCCATGCGTGAAGAGTGTGTGCGGGCAGGACTGGGCGGCTTGTATATCCTCGCGTGCATCGGCGGCGCGGGGGAGGCTCCGCTGGTTGCGCGTGAGGGCTATGACGCCGTCACCGCCTACAACTGGCCTCATCTGGGCGTGGTCGGAGATACCAGATGGGCGCCTTTTGACACCCTCATAGAGGGTTATCGCCAGCAGTGGGAGAGCATTGTGCAGAACAGCCCGATTCCCCTGCTGCCCCCAGTGTGCGGCGGCTGGGATAGCCGTCCCTGGCATGGGCAGGATGCGCTGGTGCGCTATGGGCGCATACCCGACAAGTTCAAGAAGCACCTTCAGGATGCCCTGCAGTTCTTACAACAGCACCGGCGCAATGTGATTCCGATGATACTGATCGAAGCGTGGAACGAGTGGGGCGAGGGCTCATACATCGAGCCTCATCGCGAGTTCGGCTTCGGGTATTTAGATGCCATCCGCGAGGTTTTTACTTCCGCCTCGCCAAAGCATGTCGACCTGACGCCTGCCGATATCGGCTTGCCGGCGCCACAGGTGGAGATGGTGTCGTTCGCGCAGCCGCGCTGGGAGTTCACGAGAACTGGGGCAGGATGGG
>JAPWUZ010000245.1 GCA_028275265.1 Armatimonadota bacterium
TACGGGGAATCGGGGGCAAAAATCAACGCGATTTGACCGGCAGATTACATTTGGGCTATACTGGCGTATGCCAACAGGAGCGTATCGATGCATCGTCTGGTGTCTACACTGTTCTGGCTGGAAAGCGCGCTGGCGATAGCGGGTTTCGGACTGCTTGCGGTAAGGATAGCCTGGCTGCGCACCGGGTGGCAACGGGTCATCTACCCCACCTGGCAGGACACGATGCTGGGGGTGCTTCTCACCGCCGTCATGCTCGCTCTGGCGATCGCCGGTTCCGCAGCATCCGAGCGATGGACGGCGTGGGCTTTTCTCAAGCGGTGGATGTTGCAGGTTTCCCCGCTTCTCTCGGAGATTCAGCCGAGGGAGATGGTGCTGCTATCCGCAGTAGCTGGCTTTGGCGAGGAGGCACTGTTTCGCGGTGTTATCCAGCCGGTTTCCGGTATCTGGCTGGCTTCCCTGCTGTTCGCGGTTATCCATGTGTTGCGATGGGACAGCGACGGCATCAAAATGATGCTCTTCTATATGCCCTTCGGGTTGCTGCTGGGTGGGCTGTACCTGCTCACAGGTAACCTGTGGGGATGCTGTGTGGCGCATACGCTTTATGACCTGGTGGCTTTGTGGTGGATACAACGACACCTGAAACGCTCCGCGTTTTCGGCTCAATGACGTTCCAACCGTACCAGAAACTGCGTGTTTGCCTGCTGCGTGGTGTATACTCTAAGAAGGAGTATACGCTCATGGTGCGCATCAAAATCTGCGGTGTTACACGGATAGAGGATGTGCACGCCGTTGTAGAGGGCGGGGTGCATGCGGTGGGCTTCGTGTTCGAGCCGTCGAGCCCCCGATATGTTGGCGGGTGTGACAACCTGCTCCTGTTGCTGGAAAGCTTGCCTCCTTTCGTGACGCGGGTGGCCGTGTTCGGAAATCTGGTGGATGTAGGCGAAGCCGTCTGGCAGCGCGTCGATGCGGTGCAATTTGTGCAGGAGGCGGAGCCAGTTCGCCTTCCATCGCATCTGCGTCGTATCCGGGCCGTGCGCTTGCGTTGCGAGGAGGATGTCGCGCACGCCTTGCAGCTGCAGGCAGAAGCCGATGCCCTTCTCGTCGATTCCTATCACCCCGAGAAGATGGGAGGTACCGGCGAGCGGGCAGACTGGGGTCTGGCTCGGCAGTTGCGCGAGGAAGCGGTCAAGCCACTGATTCTGGCGGGCGGATTGACTGCTGATAATGTCCGGGAAGCCATCGCGCAGGTGATGCCCTACGCGGTGGACGTCAGCAGCGGCGTGGAAAGCGCACCCGGCAAAAAAGACCATCAGAAAATCAAGGAGTTTATCGCAAATGTCCGGCAGTTTGCAGACAGCCCCTGATGCGCGCGGTCATTTTGGCATCTTCGGTGGAAGGTTTGTACCGGAAACGCTGATACCCGCGCTGGATGAGCTCGAGCAGGAGTACCGTAAAGCACAGCAAGACCCCGAGTTCCAGCGGGAGTTTCATTACTACCTGCGGCACTACGTGGGCAGACCCACACCCATCAGCTTTGCCGAACGCCTCAGCAACTACCTGGGCGGGGCGCGAATCTACCTGAAGCGTGAAGACCTCTGCCACACCGGGGCACACAAAATCAACAACACGCTGGGGCAAATTCTGCTGGCGAAGCGGATGAACAAAAGGCGCATCATCGCCGAGACGGGCGCGGGACAGCACGGCGTCGCCACCGCAACGGTGTGCGCCCGATTCGGCTTCGAGTGCGAAGTGTACATGGGCGAGGAAGACGTCCATCGTCAGGCACTCAACGTTTTCCGCATGAGGTTGCTTGGCGCGAAGGTCATCCCGGTAACTTCCGGCACACGCACCCTGAAGGATGCCACCAGCGAAGCCATCCGTGACTGGGTGACCAATGTGCGCACCACGCACTACATTATCGGCTCCGTCGTGGGACCGCACCCCTACCCGATGATTGTGCGCGATTTCCAGTCGGTCATCGGGCAGGAAAGCCGTCAGCAAATGCTGGAGTTGACGGGCAAGCTGCCCGATGTGGTGCTGGCGTGCGTTGGCGGTGGCAGTAACGCCATGGGAATCTTTTATCCCTTCCTGGAAGACCCCGTGCGGTTGATTGGGGTGGAGGCAGCAGGACGTGGTTTGCATACCAGCGAACATGCCGCGACGCTAGCAAGGGGGCGACCGGGAGTACTGCATGGCGCGGCGAGTTACCTGCTGCAGGACGAATACGGTCAGGTGATGCCGACCCACTCCATTTCGGCGGGGCTGGACTACCCGGGCGTCGGACCCGAACACAGTTATCTCAAGGAGACCGGGCGCGCGGAGTATGTGACCGCTACAGACGAAGAGGCACTGGAGGCTTTGCAGATGCTGGCGCGTATGGAGGGCATCATTGCCGCGCTGGAGACAGCGCACGCGGTGGCTCACGCCATCAAAATCGCGCCCACCATGCCGGAGGACAGCACGATTCTGATTAACCTCTCCGGCAGAGGTGACAAGGACGTGGATATCGTATCCCGCGCGCTGGGAGGTCAACTGTGAGCCGAATCGCCGGACGTTTTGCCACTTTGCGCCAGAGCGAAGAGGGTGCGCTGGTGATATTCGTGACCGCAGGCGACCCGAACCCTGACCTCAGCGAGAAACTGGTGTTGACCATCGCCGATGCGGGGGCGGACGTGATCGAAATCGGTATCCCTTTCAGCGACCCGCTGGCAGATGGTCCCACGATTCAGGCATCCACCTTTCGTGCCCTGCAACATGGCATGACCCCAAGCCGTGTGCTGGAAATGGTGTCTCGGCTGCGGGCACAGACCGACGTGCCTCTGGTGGCGATGACCTATTTCAACCCCGTTTGGCAAATGGGCGTGGAAAGGTTCGCGCGAGAGGCAAGTCAGGCAGGGGTGGACGGCGTTATCATGACCGATATGCCCCCAGACGAGGCAGGTGAGTGGCATCCTGTGGCGCGACAGCACGGGCTCGACACCATTTTTCTTGTGGCTCCTACCAGCACGGCGGAGCGGATGAAGCGGGTAGCGCAGATGAGCAGCGGGTTCGTCTATTGTGTGTCACGCACGGGCGTAACCGGCGCGCGCGAGCACCTGCCCGAGGAAGTGCCGCAGATGCTGCAGGCGATGCGCGCACTCACCGACCTGCCGTTATGCGTGGGCTTCGGCATTTCGCGCCCTGAGCACGTGCGCGCGGTGTGCCGGATTGCCGATGGAGCGGTGGTGGGCAGTGCGGTGGTGTCGTTGATCGAAGAGGAGGTAAAAGCGGGAGAGCAAGCGGCGCTGGCGGCAGTGCACCGGTTTGTGAAGAGTTTGAAAGAGGCAACGAGGTAAAGATGGGATTTCGTCTGTTTATCTTCGACCTGGACGGCGTCATTTATCGCGGTGAGGAAGCGATGCCCTACGCCGCGGAGACGGTACACCGCCTGCGCCAGCAGGGCAAGATGGTGCGCTTTCTGACCAATAACTCCGCCCTGACGCGCGAAGCGTATGTGCGGCGCCTCACGGGTATGGGTATTCCTTGTGAGGAGGAGGACTTTATGACCTCCGCATATGCTACCGCGCTCTACCTGCAGTCACAGGGTGCATCGGCTAAGCGGGTGTTTATTGTCGGTGAGGAAGGCATCCATGAAGAACTGCGCCGTATCGGAATGCAGGTGGTCACCGACCCGGAGGAGGAAGGCGCGGACTACGTGGTGGCGGGCATCGACAGAGACTTCACCTACGACAAACTGCGCCGCGCACACTATGCTATCCAGCACGGCGCGTTGTTCATCGCCACCAACCGCGACGCCACTTACCCCGCCGCGGGAGGAAGGATTGTGCCCGGAGGCGGAGCCATTGTTGCAGCGATCCAGACCTGCACGGGGGTGGAACCGCTGGTGATTGGCAAACCGAACACCTACAGCATGGAGCTGCTGTTGCGGCGCTGTGGGGTGTCCGCGGACGAAGCAGTGCTGGTGGGGGATAGGCTGGATACCGATGTGCTGGTGGGGAAGCGAGCGGGATTGCACACCGTGCTGGTTCTGACGGGAGTCACAGATGCAGAGGCACTGCGTTCCGCGCCAGCCGAGATGCTGCCGGAAAGGGTCATACACAATCTGGCGGAACTGTGAGAAAACGCCCCTCTGCACGGGGGCGCAGAGGGGCGAGTTTTCCTGCGGGTTTTTGGAGGTCGCTCGCAGG
>JAPWUZ010000246.1 GCA_028275265.1 Armatimonadota bacterium
ATGCGCTGCACCAGCACCGAACGCTGGGGCTGGAGTTCGACCTTGCAGTCTTCACCAACCTCACGCAGGACCACCTGGATTATCACCAGACGATGGAGAGTTATGCGGAGAGCAAGCGCAGGCTCTTTGTGGAATATCCGCGTCGCAGCACGAAGAACTTCCACGCCGTGTTTAATCTGGACGACCCAACCGGCAGAAGATGGTATGAGGAAAGCGTTTATGACCGGTGGGGATATGGGGTATCCAGCGCGGATGCTTGCGTGCGGGCATCGGAGGTGCGCCTGTTTCCTGATGGCGTAGAGATGTGTGTGGCGACCCCCGCGGGGGAGCATCACGTACGTGTTCCTCTTGGAGGTGCGTTTCAGGTGTACAATATACTGGCGGCAATAACGGCTGCGCTCGCGCTGTCGCTCTCGCCCGATATTGTGTTCGAAGCCTTACGTGATGCTCCTCAGGTGCCGGGGCGGTTTGAAATCGTTCCCAACCATCGCGGCATCACGGTTATCGTAGATTATGCCCATACGCCCGATGGGCTGGAGAATCTGCTGCGTTCGGCAAGGGCATTGCAGCCCCGACGTCTAATTACTGTATTCGGCTGTGGCGGCAATCGTGATCGCTCCAAACGTCCCAGGATGGGGGCTATCGCCTCTGAACTATCAGACCTGTGCGTGGTTACCTCCGACAACCCGCGCAACGAACCGCCCGAAGCCATTATCGACGAGATACTGCAGGGCATTCGCCGACGGGAAGAGGTGCTGGTGGAGCCAGACCGGCGCCAAGCTATTGCTCTCGCCATAGAAAGTGCGCAGGCGGGCGATATGGTGGTTATCGCCGGAAAGGGGCATGAGACCGTGCAAATCGTTGGCGATCAGCGAATACCGTTTGACGACAGACAGGTTGCTCGCGAGATTCTGGAAGGTTGAACACGATGGAACCCCTTACTCTGGATGATATAGCCAAAGCAATCGGCGGAGTGCTTGCCGGAGAGCGAACGCGCCCGGTGAGAGGCATCGGCATTGACAGCCGGACCATTGAAGCAGGACAGCTCTTCTTCGCCATACCCGGTGAGCGCACCGATGGACATCAGTATGTGCGCATGAGTGCAGAACGGGGCGCGGTGGGTGCAGTGGTTTCACGACCGGTGGACGCGCCGGAAGGCTTTCCGCTTATCTATGTCGCGGATACCGTTTGGGCGCTGGGGTGTTTCGCTCGCTGGTATCGGGGGCTGTTTTCCGTTCCTGTGATAGGAATTACGGGAAGCGCAGGCAAAACCACCACCAAAGAGATGGCTGCGGCTGCTCTCAGCGCACGCCACACCGTGCTCAAGTCCCCTCAGAATCTCAATACCGAAATCGGTTTGCCTCTGGCGATTGCCCAGCTGGAGAGACACCACACCGTCGCCGTGCTGGAGATGGCGATGCGCGGCAGAGGACAGATTGACTGGCTGGCGAACATTGCACGTCCTTCTATCGGTGTGATTACCAACATCGGCTGGGCACATCTGGGTCTACTTGGTTCGCGGGACAATATCGCACTGGCAAAATCCGAACTGCTGTACCGCCTCCCCGAAGACGGTGTGGCTGTGCTGAACGCAGACGACGATTATTTTGAATTTTGCCGTCGGCAGGCGCGCTGCCCGGTGATTTCGTTCGGGTATCAACGTGCGGCGACGGTGCGGGCGGTTAAGGTGCAGCTGGACAGGAGCGGCAAGGTTCGCTGTACGGTGCGATACGGGCGGGAGAGTACTGCGTTGCAGGTGCCTGTGCCCGGCTTACATCATTTGAGCAACGCCCTTGCAGCGCTAGCCAGCGCAGTGGCACTGGGTGTTCCGCTTGCGGAAGCCGCGATGCACCTGCAGCAAATGCAGATGGTGGACAAGCGGATGCAGGTATGCCATACTCCGAAGCAGGTAACGGTGCTGGACGACACATATAACGCCAATCCCGCTTCCGTCAGTGCGGCGTTACAGACTCTGGAACGCATGGCAAACGGGTGCAGGCGTGTGGTGGTGCTGGGAGATATGCTGGAACTGGGCGATGAAGCCCCTCGGCTGCATCGTGAAGTCGGGCGGGAGGCAGCTCGGATCGGCGCACAGGTGGTTGTGGCGGTGGGTGAGATGGCGGAGGAGATTGTGCGTGGTGCGAAATCGGCAGGAAACCCTCCGGTGTGTTTGACCTTCAGCGACAGCAACGCGGCGGCGGAAAACATTCTTCGCTATCTGCAGCCGGGTGATGTGGTGCTGGTGAAGGGTTCACGCGCTCTTCAGATGGAGCTGGTCGTGAAAGCCATTTCTGAGGACTGTTAACATGCTCTGGTTCTGGATGGCGTTTATCATCGCGCTGGTGGTCGTGCTGGCGATGGGCGAGCCGACTCTGCGTGTGCTGGTGTCTATCAAGGCAGGTCAGGCTATTCGGGAGGATGCACCGGAGCGTCACCGCACGAAAGCGGGAACCCCGACAATGGGCGGTGTACTGATAGTTACGGGGATGGTAATGGGAGTATTGTTGACACTGGGGGCCCAGGCTGCCCTTTCTCAACAAACGCTCACCAGAGCATGGGACCCGGCGGTCTTTTGTACGACCGTGCTGGCCTTCGCAGGGATTGGCTTGCTGGATGACTACCTGATTATCCGGCGTGGTAAGAATCTCGGCTTAAAGGCGCGTCAAAAGCTGCTGATGCAGTGTGTGGTAGCGGCTGCTTTTGCGGCGTACCTCTTCGTGAACGCCGAGGTAGGTGTAACTACCGTGTTGCAGGCTGGCGAGTGGCGCGTGGATCTGGGCGGCTGGTACTATCCTCTGGCAGTGTTGTTCATCGTCGCGTTATCCAACGCGGTGAACCTCGCCGATGGGCTAGATGGTCTGGCGGCGGGGCTGTCGCTCATCGCGGCATGTGCGCTGGGCAGTATCTTCGGTTTGCGGGATACCTCATGGGTACTGCAGGGCGCAGGAGCATTAGGCGGAGCATGTGCGGGCTTTTTGAACTTCAACCGCTATCCGGCGCGGGTATTCATGGGAGATACCGGCTCGCTAGCGCTGGGCGCTGCTCTGGCGCTGATTGCCATCCTTGCCAAGGTGGAGTTAATCGCTCTGGTGGTGCTGCTCGTCTTCTGGATTGAGATGCTATCGGTGATACTGCAGGTCATTTCGTTTCAGACGACGGGAAGGCGAATATTTCGCATGTCGCCTCTGCACCACCACTTCGAGTTACTGGGGATGCACGAGGTTCGTGTGGTCATGATGTTCTGGATAGCAGGCATTGTCAGCGGTGCGGCTGGTTATGTGCTCGCACGGATAAGTATATGAAAGACACACAGTGGCGAAACAAACGCATACTGGTGGTGGGTATCGGGCGAAGCGGTTACGATGTGGCTCTGGTGCTGCGCACGCTGGGGGCATCCGTCACCGCCTGTGATGCGCGGTTTCCCGAACTGGCGAACCGGCTGGCAGAGCAGGGAGTCCGGGTGTTGACCGGCTGGCAGGGCGGGTTGCCGGAGGAATCGTATGACCTCGTGATAACCAGCCCGGGGGTTCCCAACGATAATCTCGTTCTGCAAGAGGCGGTCAAAAAGGGTGTTCCCGTCTGGTCGGAGGTGGAGTTCGCCTTCCACCTGAGCGAGGCACCGATAATCGCTGTGACCGGAACCAACGGTAAAAGCACCACTGCGGCACTGGTCGCACATATTCTTCACACGGCAGGCTACCGCTCGATATTGTGTGGCAATATCGCCGCTGAGGGGATGGAGCGTACTCTGACCGAAGCCGCATCACAGGCACAACCTGATGACATCCTGGTCGCAGAGGTGAGCAGTTTTCAACTGGAATGGGTGCACGAGTTTCGCCCCCATGTCGGAGTGTGGACGACCCTTTCAACAGACCACCTGAACCGTCACGGTTCGCTGGAGGAGTACGGCAAAATCAAGGCAAGGCTTTTCCGTTGTCAAACGGAGACGGATTTTGCCGTCATCCCCGGCGACGACAACCTCATCCAGAGTCTGGTGAAAACGAGGGCAAGATATATCTATTTTTCGCACCAGAACATAAACAAAAACGGACATTCCGTTATCTGGTGCGATGCAGATGGGGTATACTTCAAAAACGGGAAAGAGGTCAGCCGCCTCGCTTCTATCGGGCGGTATCGCCTGTATGGGGAACACAACCGTCGCAACCTG
>JAPWUZ010000247.1 GCA_028275265.1 Armatimonadota bacterium
ACCGTTTGTGGCGTAGAACGCGAGTATCAGGCTCTTCACGATAGGGTACGCGCCGAAGATAGCGAACAGTATCAGAAACGGCGACACGAACAGGTAGGGCGCCATCTTATACTGTAGCACGAACCAGCGTGAGGTGCGCACAGCTCGCGTGGGCGCGATAGAGATATCGGTAGGTCGAGTTGCCATCAGTAGGGGTTCCTCCGCATCAGTCTTCGTACTTCATCTGCACTTTGTTTGAGGCGTTTGCGCACGAACTCCTCGAAGCCTTTGTCACCGTTTTGCTTGTAATATTGCACGCACGCGACCAACGCCTCGCTGAGCTTGCCCTTCGCCGTGCCGACGAAGGGACTGGTATACTGGAACGGCACATCGGGCGCCAGTTGCGCGTATAGCCTGCCCAGCGGCTGATTGCTCCAGTAGGGGCGCGGTTCATCGTAGGCGGGGTGGTCCCATGCTTCCTTCAAGGCAGGCAGGATGTTGGTATCGCGGAACCGCTGCGCAAGGTCGTCTTTGTTCAGGTACAGGTGCAGAGCCAGTTCCCACGCCAGATCGGGGTATTTGCAGCGTTTGGTGATGCCTATCATCGTGCCGCCCCAGGTGCTGGTACGCCTGCCGCCCGGATACACCGCGGGCAGGGGCATCAGCGCCATCTTTCCGCGCATTTTGGGCACGTCCACCTCGATGGTCTTGGAACGCCAGTCGGGGGTAATCATGCACAGGAAGTAGCCGTCTTCCACCGCGCGGGTGAAGATTTGCCCGCCGCCCAGGTCGCTGGCGATTCGGTTGGGCCCGGCAACCAGCGGCACGTAGAAGAGCATGGTCTGCACCGCGATTTCGTTGTCCATGATGCAGTTGCCCTGCGGGTCAAACAGCCCCCCGCCCCGCTGGTAAAGCAGGGGTTCGAAACGGCTGGACTCGCTGTCGGGCAGTTCCAGCATGTAGCGTTTGCCCGGGATGGTCACCTTGCGTCCGACAGCGATGAAGTCGTCCCAAGTCTGGATTTTGCGGACATCGATGCCCAGCTGGTCGAAGATGTCGCGGCGGTAGGCAATCATGACGGGGTGTACATCATGCGGTAGCCCAAAGATGTGCCCGCGGCTGGTGTATGGGGCAAAGCGCGCCTGCACCATGCGGTCGTATAGCCCCGATTGCTTGATGCGGTCGGTCAGATCGAGGAAGCCAACGTCCTTGAGGGGTCCGCGGAAGAAGCTGCCCGCCGCGCTGATTTCCACCTCCACCAGGTCGGGCACATCGAGGTCGGAGAGGAACGCCGCCTGCAAGCGCGAGGTCACCGCCTGCCACGACACCAGCTGCAGGTCTACCTTCACGCCCGGATGCTTGGCTTCAAAGGAGGGTATCGCCTGCTTGTAGGCATCGTAGTGCGTTTTGGCGAACGTCCACATCACGAGCGTGGCTTTCTTGGGCGGGATTGGGTTGAAAGCCAGCCACACTGCCGAAAGTATAGATAGAACGAGCATACTCAGAGCCGCAGGTCCATACGGAAAACGCATGGTAACCACCCCAGAAGCGTGATACATCTATGTGGACTATTTCCATCTGCACGCGTCTGATTCCTGCGCTTAAACGATTTAGACCGGGGTGGCGGGGTTCCTATCGCGGTCTCTTGGCAATGTTTCGGCTCACCAGGAGGTTGGACATCCCAAACACTATGAACACGTAGCGGAGGGCGAGGCTCCCGCCGAGCCGTCAACCTTCCCGTTCGCGAAGCGGAGAGCCGCCCTCCAGACGATATACCAGACCGCGGTAACGCCGCTACGATCTCGCCTCAATCAGCTTCCACTCCTCCTCCGTCAGGTTGGTCTTGCCGTCTGGTGCGATTTGCACCGCCACACGCTCCAGCTGCACCAGCACCTCTTCGCCCAGCGACAGGTACTGCCGCAGCTCAGGACGCCTGCGCAACAGGGCGAAGTGCGCGTCGCTGAACGCCTGCACCTTAATCACCTGCTGTCCGCTCTGATAGCGGCTGTCCATCCACTGCCTGCCCTGCTGGTAGAAGGTACGCCCGCCGATGTTGCGCACCACCTGCTGGGCGCGCTGGGCTGTGCCGTCGGGTGCAACCAGCAGTCCGAGGCTTTCGCGACTCTGCGCTGGTATTCCCGGCAGTCCAGCCATGGCGGGCGGAGCCGCTGCACCTCCAGTGCCCTGCCGTTGCAGTGCCTGAGCGCGCACGCTCGCATCCACTGCTCCCTTGCCCAGGGTCAGACCAGAGTTCAGCAGCATCGTGACGAATTCCCTCGCCCGCAAGGACACCCTGTGGTCGTCGCCCCGTGCCAGAATCATGTCCTCGTCGATCAGGAAGGAAGTATATTCGGTGACGATGCCGTACTCTCTGGCAAGGCGCACAATCTCGTCGATGACCTCCTGATTGCGACGCAGGCGAACCTCGTCCAGCAGGTAGCCAATCTTGCGGATTGCCCACAGGCGCGGGATGAAGTCCATGCTTTCCGCGCGGTCGGGAAAGTCCACCACATGCCGGATGCGCTCCTGCCGCTGTCGAGACATCGCCTCCAGCACCACCGCTCCGCGCCCACTGCCCCTGTAGCGACCGGCGACCACTATCTGGTCTCCTGCGAACAGGTCGGGCAGGTCGCGCGGGTAAATGTCATACGCCTCCACCCCTTCGCAGAACAGCTTCAGGTCTGCCAGCAGCGGTGTGCTAATGGCGTTGTAGAAGGCGGAGACGCGCGCCTCGATGTTCTCTTCGGGGCGGACGTAGCTGGAGATGCCCCGGTTGCGCTGGCACAGCGTGTCCAGCAGGCTCACGTTCACGTCGTAGCCCACGCCAAAGGAGAAAATGCGCACGCGACGGTTCTGGTTCAGCTCGTGCACCGCGTCCAGGATGCGCTGTGGGTCGGTCTCGCCCACGGTGGGCAAGCCGTCGGTGAGGAACACCACCGCCTGCAGCACACTTGTTTGCTCCTCGGCAGGGAACTGATGCAGCGCTTCGCGCAGGGCGTCGGCGATGTTGGTGCCTCCCTGGGCGGTCAATGCCTCGACTTCGCGTACCGTCCTTTCGACGTTCTCGCGGGTGACCGGCACGAGCCCGTCGAACAGCTTCCGTGGCTGCTCGTTGAACAGGATGACGTTGAATCGGTCTTCGGGCTGCAGGTTGCGCACGCAATACGCCAGCGCCTCCTTCGCCTGCTTGATTTTGTCGCCCGCCATGCTCCCCGTGCGGTCGAAGACGAAGACCAGGTGACGGGGCATTCGGGGCGGTTGCTGCCCGCCGTTGGGGGCAAGCAGCAGGAGGAAGTAACCGTCGCCGGCGGTACGATAGGTTAGCACCCGCAGGTCGTACTGCTGTGCGGAGGTACTGTAGTACACCTGCAAGTCGCGCTCGGGGATGATGTTTTCTGCGCTCCACTCGATGGTGGCGCGGTTCGCCCCCTCGCGCTTGACCACCGCTTCCGAATGGGAGGGGCAGTAGACGTTGGTCAGTGGCGCACCGGTGGCAATCTCCACCCGCACCCGGATGTAGTCTACGGGACGGGAGGCAGCGCGAGTAGCGCGCAGGGCAAGCAGGTAGCGGTTGACCTCGCCCTCCCGGCGCAGGGTTTCCGTGTAGCGCAGCTGGATGCGTCGCTCGCCCTTTGGGGGAACGGGGAACACCTGCGCCCGTAGCAGGTTGCGCTCGGCGAACTCCAGCAGGGCGGGGTCGCGCCGGCGGCGGACGATGCTCTCGTAAATGCGCCGCGCCTCCTCTTTGGGTAACAGGCGCGCTTCCACCGCCTTATCGCCCACCGTCAGGGCGAAGCGGGTGACCGCCGCCCCCTCCGGCACGGGGAACCAGTATTCCGCTTCCTGCGCGACGTCGGTGAGGTTCACGAAGGTCTGTTCGATGGTCGTTTCTGCCACACCGTCGCGGATGGAGACGTTGACCAGATGCTGTTTCATGCGGAAGGGCAACAGAACACGACTGTCGCGGGGAGAAACTTCGGCGACGGGTATCAGGATGCCCTGCGCCAGCAGGGGCAGGGCAAACCCCAGCAGCAACACCATCACCAGCACGGGAGTGCGCATGTTTCCGTCCTCCTTTGCGCGGTTTTTGCGCATTTTAGACGATGGCACGGGGCAAGGGGTTACTCCACTGGTGTTTCACAGTTCGCCCGATGGCCAACTTTGACGTAA
>JAPWUZ010000025.1 GCA_028275265.1 Armatimonadota bacterium
ATCGCGGATAACTACGTGGTGGATTCCAGCGGTGTGGTGGCAACGATTAAACTGACCCGCAGGCTGGCACCGGGCACGCATACGGTGAGGGTAACCGCCCGTAATGTGAACGACCCGACCATTAGCAGCACCGATGAAGTGTCGTTCCAGGTATCTCCGCGCGTGCTGCGAGCGGGGCGTTCGCTGATTTCGATGCCCTATTTCCAGCCGCAAACCGGTCAGCCTACCCGCTCGGTCAGTGCAGAGACGATGCTGGGCACCGGTTTCCAGATGTTCCGCTGGCTGCCGGAAGCAGGGCGGTATGCCAAGTACAGCTCGTGGGGCGCACCGAAAGACCCTGCCGCCTCGTTTGACCAGGTGAGCGAACAGGTGGGACCCGAGGGCGGCAGCGGGATGGCGCCGCTGGGGCTGGCGTACTTCATTGACCTGCCCGCCGATACGGCGGTGCTGACGGAAGGTGCTCCTGCCCCAGACGTGCCGTTCCGCATCCCGTTGAAGAAGGGCTGGAACATGGTTGGCAACCCGTTTGCCTTCCACGTGCCTTGGGTCGCCTGCGAGGTGGAAACCAGCAGTGGCGTGCGCATGAGCCTGCAGGAGGCGGCGGATAGGGAGATTATCCTGCCCCAGCTGTTCCGCTATGAAAATGGCGCGTATACCTGGCAGACCGCGCCTGCGGGCGTGCTCTACAAATGGGAAGGCTTCTGGGTGCGTGCCTTCCAGGACTGCACCTTAATTGTGATGCCTCTGCCGACAGGCGGGCGTTCCGTGAGTGCAGATACTACCCTTTCCGGTGGCAGCGGCTGGCTTCTGCGGTTCTCGGCAGTGGCGGGCGTGGCGCGTGATGCCAACACCATCATTGGTGTGAACAGTCGGGCGGCAGACGGCTATGGACGTGAGGATGTGCTGAAGCCGCCGTCGCTGAGCCCGTTCGTGAGTGTCCGGATACTCAACCCCGATTGGGGAGCACGTGCGGGAGCATACGCCCAGGACGTGCGGCGCAGTGATAACCGCCGCCAGACATGGCAGCTGCAGGTGGAAACCGACCAGGTGAACGAGCCGGTAACCCTGCGGTGGGAAGGCATCCGGGATGTGCCTGCACGGGTGCGTCTGACGCTGGTCGATGAAGTGACGGGCAGGCGGATAGCAATGCGCACCACGGGCAGCTACACTTATCAGCCCGGTGGCACAGGTACCCGCAGCTTCACTGTCATCGCCGAGCCGGATGTGCGTTCCGCGCTGCGGGTTTCGTCGGTGCGTGTGCGGGCGACGCGCGGTAGCGGCTTCACCATTGACTATACTCTGTCTGGCGAGGCGCAGGTGCAGGTTGCTATCACCGATGCCTCCGGCAAGCCGATTGCCACTCTGGTGCAGAACACCCGTTCGGCGGGCGTTCACAGTGCGACGTGGAACGGGCGCGACAGCCGGGGCATCGCGGTGCCATCGGGCACCTATTTGGTGCGTGTGGAAGCCACCAGCCCGGATGGCGAGCGTGCCCGCATGGTGACACCGATAGTGATTACTCGGTAAGGTGTGAGTAAGAAAGAGATGACACACGGGGAAGATACACAGGGAGGACAGATGATGAAACTCGTCGGTTTGAGCAAACGACGATGGACAGCGTGCGTGCTGATGGCGGGGCTGCTGGTGGGCATTCTATCCGCTGTCGCACTGGCGCAGCCGAGCAACGACTTCCGTGCCGTGTATGTCAATAACGGTATCCTGATGACCGGCATCGGTCTGGATGGACAGGTTGGCATCGCCGGTACGAACTACGACGCGATTGGTCGTATCACTCTCGGCACGGTACAGGGGGCACGCTTTACCACTGATGACGACAACAAGCCGCTCGTGTTTGCGTACCCCTATCCCTGTGGTAATTTCGGCGTGGTGACCGTGCGCATCGTCACCGCCGATGCTACGGACGACCTTATCTGGGGGTCGGATGATGGCGAATGGGTAGATGGTATAGAGCCCTTCGCGGACCCCGGCGGGCGCTACATGATTGTCGGCCGCTGGCGTCATGCGGATACGGGTATTCGTGTGGACCAGACGGTGGAGCTGGTCGGTGGCTACGCGCGCATCACGTGGACCATCACCAACGAAGGCACGGAGACACAACAGGTCGGACTGCGCTTCCTGATAGACGAAGAGATACGCAGCGGCTTTCCGGCAGCAACCTCCGATTACGTGCTTGTACCTGGCTACTTCCCCGTTCAGAACGATTTGGACTTGCAGGGAGGGCAGGTGCCCTCGTATGTGGACGCGGCGCCGCTTCGAACGATGAACGCGCCGATTCTGCGCTGGCAGTTTAAACAAAACGGACTGACCACTCCCGACAGGGTGGTTATCAGTCAGTTTTCGCGACTGTCGACGAACCTGTGGGATTTCACCTCCAACCCCGATCTGGTGGTTAATGACCATGCCATTGCCAGCTACTGGAATCCACAGTCGTTGATGCCTGGCAAATCGCGAACCATTGTCACGATGATAGGGCTTGGTACCAGCACCAATGACCCGTCCGGGCGTTACGCGCTGGATACCGAGTCGCCGGGCGTGGTCGGTCTGGACGCCAGCAAGACCAACCAGCTGTCGCCTGAGGAGTTTGCCATTAGCGCATCCATCACCAACTACCGGTCGCTCAACTCTCTGCAGAACGTGACCCTGGAGAACGTGAGCTTTGCCATTTCGCTGCCGCAGGGGCTCGCGCTCGCAGATGGCGAGAGCGTGAACAAGACGGTTCCCTCGGTGCTTCCCGGCGAAGTGGCTACGGTCAGCTGGCGCGTGAAGCCGACAGGGGAGAAGATGGGTGAGTTAACGTATCGGGTGTACTCCACCGTGTCGCCGGGTAGCCTGTCGAAGAGCGTTTCCCGGTCACTCATCGTGCCGATGACCACAAGGGTAGACCTGAAAACCGGCTTCCAGATGGTGAGTCTGCCCTTCGCGTTCGACAACACCGACCCTGCAGCCATTCTGGGGCTGGAGCAGGGCGACTTTACGCTGTTGCGCTGGGACGCCACCCAGAGACGCTATGCGCTGGTCAACAGTATCCGCCCCGGTGAGGGCTACTGGCTGCGGGTCAACACCGCCCAGACCCTGACACTGAGCGGCGCAAAGATAGCGGGAGATGCATTCGGCGGTACCTTGCGGCTGGCTCTGCCACAGGGCTGGGTGCAGATTGGTAATCCGTATCCCTACCCGGTGCCTATCGGGCTGATTCGCTTCATCGACGTCACGCAGGGGCTTGCTATCACCTATGCAGAGGCGGTACAGCGTGGTCTGGTGCGCAGTGTGCTGTTCTACTACGACACCACGCCACCTGTCGGCTACAAGCCCATCTCGCTGTATAGCGACCCTGCCGCTCCGATGATACCCGGGCGCGGCTACTGGATCTTCGTGGACAGCCGCAATCTGGAGATAATATTCCCCAACGTCATCACGCCTGGGGCCACCATTACCTTCCCCAGCCGACTGGGCGTGGCTCCTGTGCGCTGGCAGGTGCAGTTCATTGCGCAAAGCGAGGGCAAGCAGGATGCAACCGCCGTCATCGGAGCTGCATCTCGCGCGACGGACAGCGTCGATATGTATGATATGCCCAAGCCGCCTGCTCCGGTTGAAGAGAGCGTGCAAACCCTGTTGATTGCACCGGACGGGCAAAGCGTACTGGCACAGGACATCCGCGCCGACGGCATTCGCCGGCAGGTGTGGGAGATGGTGGTCTCTGCGCCAAAACCCGACAGCACGGTGGTGCTTCGCTGGAGTGGTATGCAGAGCGTGCCTTCGTCCCTGCGGCTGAAGCTGGTGGACACGGAGGCAAAGGTCACCCGCGACCTGCGATCGACCTCGTCCTACACCTTCACGGCGGGCGCGTCGGGCAGCCGACGGTTCCAGATAGTGGCAGAGCCTCGCGGCACAGCTGGATTGCGTATTACGTCGTTGCGGGTGACGCGCACACGCGGTGGCGCAGTGTCTATCAGCTATGCTCTGAGTGACACCGCCAGCGCAAAGGTACGCATTATGAACGCAGCGGGGAAGGTCGTGCAAACCCTGCAAGCAGGAGAAGCCGCATCGCGCGGCGTAACAAATCTGACGTGGAACGGACGTGACGGCGCGGGCATCGCCGTGCCTGCCGGCAGTTATCTGGTAGAGGTCATCGCGACCTCCGAGGATGGGCAGACGGCACGCGCCGTGCAGCCGGTAGTGATAACGCGGTAAGCAAGGGGAGGATTGGCGAAGAAAAATGGTTAAGGGAGAGAAAAAGACCATGCGAAACGGGTGGAAGTGGCTCACTCTGGCTTTCGCCAGCCTTTGGGTGCTCACGTGGGCGACGAGCACTTTGGCTGCTCCAAGCGTGGGTAACACTTCGGTCCGTCCGCACCGTGTACTTCAGCAGGGGGCAACTGCCGACGGCTCTGTCAGTACATGGTTCGTTTTCCAGGCAGTGGTAACGCCTGGCGCGGACAACGAGGTTATCCTTGATGTCTTTGTGACCTTCAACGGGCTGCCCGGACTGCGGCTGACGCCGGTTGGAGGCGGCGTGTACCGCGCCGCGATAAAAGGCAGTGACATCGGGGTTGGGACACACAGCCTGGGCGTGCTGGTGAACTGGAGGACAGACCAGCCGCAGAACCCTGTTACTGCCGCATTCAGCCCGGATACGCTTATCGTCGTTCCGCAAATTACGGATGTTTTGAGCCGCGCGCAACTGTGGCGCGTGAAGACGCTCTTCGATGACGAAGCGCTGGCAGCATCTGACCCCTTGCAGAGAGACCCGCTTCGCCCCGACCCTCTGGACCTGCTGGCGCCAGACGATGGTTCCAGCTCCACCCGCTATCGCTACCGGGTGCTCTACCGGCATCCGTTCGGTATCCCACCGCAGCCGATTTACTCGTCGTTCACCATGAACGCATCGGACGGCAGCTACGTCCATGGGTTTGTGTCAGATACTTTCATGCCTCCGCCTCCCTTTACCGCTCCGCCGCACTCGGAGCCTGTATGGGGCACGGGAAAGGTGGAAACCAATGACTTCGGTGGCGTTTACATCTATATCGATGGTGAACCGCACTGGATGGTGCCGGTGTATAAGCTGGACTCCGGCGGTAATCCCGTCCCTCTGGGCAGCCTCACGCCGGATGACTTCCGTAACGGTGTGGTTTACGAATACGTCTGGGAACCCACGCATTATGCCAGCCAGTCCGGTGATAGCCGGTATGGCTTGCCATACAAATACGGTCGCCCCACCGACAACGCTTTTGTAGTGGGACCGCACGGCGCGCATGGATATGATTTTCGCGCAGGGGTAGACCACTTTCCGACGGAGGACAGCGTGCCGGCGGTCTTCCAGCCGGGCAACCCCCTGCAGGACCCTGCCTATCCGCTGTTTGCGGGTGAGCATCCGCGCATCACGCCTGTGCTCAGCGGGTTCCGCTCGATGTTCGAGCCGAACTTCTTGCATCTGGGCACGGTGCGTAAAGCGACGGACGACACCACCGTCTTCTGGAACCCGGACCAGCAGCTGCCCAACGGTCCGTTCCATCCGCAACCCGGTCCCACCGCTCCGGGCACACAGTCCTTCCCGGTGGCCATGGGCACGGAAGACACGGTTTTCGAATTCCGTATCCGCTACCAGGGCGACCGCGATCCGGCATACATTAAGGTCTTTATCAGCAACGACTACACGGGCCAGAGCTATCCCCTCCAGCTGACCATGCAGCCGCTGGATCCGTCGCAGACCAATCCGGGCATCTACGTAGCACGCACTCGCCTGCCGAGAGGTCCCCACACTTACTACTTTGAGGCGAACGACGGTACCCGCACGGTGCGGTTCCCGGTGCGTTCGCTGGATGACCCGGTACTGCCTGCGGGCGGTATCCACACGAAGGGACGCAACTTCTTCATGGGACCCTTTGTGAACAGCAAGCCGGTGCTGTCCGAATACTCGGTCACTCCGGCAACGGGCAAGCAGGGCACCAACTTTGTCTTCCGCGTGAAGTACACTGACCCGAATAACCAGCGTCCGGTACGTGCACGGCTGCACCTGCAGCTGAGAGATGACCCCGCGCCGCGCGGTACCTGGGTCACGGTGAACATGGTGCGCGAGAGCCCGGATAGCGTGCAGTATTCGGATGGAGTGGTGTACAAGTTTGATACCTCCTCCGACCCGAGCATCGTGCTGCAGCCGGGTACGCGACACTACTATTTTGAGTTCACCGATAACTGGGGTGACCCATACGACCCCAATACCCTGCTGGAGGGCGAAACGGCACTGCTGCCCGCCAACGCCACCACTGACCCCAATGATGATGCCAATAAGGTGGTGGTGGAAAACACCATCGCGGGACCGATTGTGGTGGACAATAAACAGCCCTACCTGGTGAAACCTGCTACCGAAGTCGGCACCGACGTGAACTGGACACCCGGCGCGACGGATGTGGGCGGAGATTATCTCGCGTCGGATACCTTCCAGAACACGGCAACGTCGTTCACCTTCCGCACGAAGTATGTGGACAAGAACAACGACGCCCCCACCTTCATCAAGGTGCAGTATCGCAACACTGCTGACCCCGGCAGCGTGTTTGAGCGTGATTTGAGTGTTGCTCCGGGCAGCGGCACGCTCTACTCGGACGGCGTCGTGTATCAAGTGACCGGCATCAAACTGCCCGTCGGTCAGACGGAGTTCCGCTTCACCACCTCCGACGGTACGGTGGTGACCACAACGGACTGGCAGACCGGTCCCAACGTGGTGGCGAATACCGCGCCTGTACTGCAGGAACCCAGCGGTGGTACGCTGAGCCCCACCAGCGGTGACCAAGGCACGCTCTACACCTTCCGCGTTGTTTACAAGGACGCTGAAGGACAGGCGCCTGTCGCTGCCAACGGCGGGTTTATCCGTGTGTGGATCGACGGCACAGAATACGATATGGCGCCCAACGGCACACCGGATTACGTCAACGGTACCGTGTTTGAATACGCGACGACGCTGGGCGCGGAGCCTGCCGTCCATCAGTACCACTTTGTGGCGTCGGATGGAGGCAACACGGTTCGCCTGCCGACGACGGGCGAGTTCAGCGGCCCCAACGTGAACGACTTCAACAAGCTGTCTAACCCGCGTGTGACCATCACGCCTGCGGGCAACAGCGAACCGCGCGGACGCAGCGACGCGGCATACGCATTCCAGATTACCTTCACCAACCCCAACGGCACGTCGCCGGTGGGCAACATCGAGGTGCTGGTGGACGGCACGCCTTACGTGCTGAACGAAACTATTCCCACCAGCCCCACGCCAGGCGACTTCCGCAATGGCGTGACCTACAGCCTGACGCTGAACGCACCGGCAGCACCCATGACGCCCGGACAGCACCAGTTCCAGTTCCGGTTCCAAAACGGTGCCTTCTCAACCCAGCCGCAGAGCGTCGCGGTGAACCACAAGCCGGTGCTTTCGGATAATAAGGTGACCACCGATGGCAGCACGGCGACCACACAGGTGTCCAAGGTGGCACGCCCCATCTTCCTGGTTACTTACCGCGATGCGGACAATGACGCGCCGAAGTTTGTGAAGCTGTTCATCGACAGCGATGCGACGGGCGTGAACATGACCTCCACAGGCGGTACCGACTACCGCGCTGGTGTGGTGTTCCGCTATCAGTCGCCAGCGCCGCTTGCTATCGGCAACCATACCTACCGCATTGCGGCGCAGGACGCCGACCCGTTCGCGGAAGATGCGGCGGAGGTCAACGGCGCGTTCGAGGTGCTGAACCTGAAGCCGGTGCTGAGCAACGGTACCGTAACGCCCACTACCGGCTCGCACAACGCGGCGTTCACCTATAGCGTGAAGTACACCGACGGCGATGGCGATGCTCCCGCCTTCGTGCGGGTGCGCATCCTGAAGCCAGACAGCACCGAACAGGTGCTGAACCTGACCGGTTCGGGTGACTACACGCAGGGCGTAACCTTCAGCGGAACCATTCCGGCGAACTCGCGCCTGCTCACGGGTGACTATCAGTTCCGGTTCGAGGCGAACGACGGCACGGTAGACGCCGACCCGTTGCTGGGCGATGGACCCACAGTGACCAACGCCAAGCCGGTGCTGAGCAGCGGTTCGGTGGTGCCGGTGCGCGAGTCGGGACGCGCCGCCTTCCGATACTCGGTGACCTACACAGATACGGATGGCGATGCACCGGAGTTCGTGCGAGTGGTGGTTATCCAGCCGGATAATACCGAGCGTACGCTGGATATGACCGGCAGCGGCACCGACTACACGACGGGCGTTATCTTCACCGCCGACGTGCCGGCGAACTCCAACCTTGCTCCTGGCAGCTACGGCTTCCGGTTTATAGCGAGGGACGACTACGGGGCAGATGCTGACCCGTTGACCGGAACCGGTCCGCAGATAAACAACCCGCCGCAGCTGCTCAACCCGAGGGTCACCCCGGCATCGGGCAAGCTCAGCACGGAGTTCGTGTATGAGGTCACGTACAAGGATGCCGATGGCGATGCCCCCAAGGCGTTCAGTGGTACGCCCGGCGGCGAGGTGCAGGTCAATATCGACGGCACCTGGTACGCCATGACGAAGGTCGGTGCGGGTACGAACTACGTGGAGGGGGTGACCTACCAGCTCAAGCGACGGCTGAGCGAAGGCACACATACCTTCCAGTTCCGCACTCAGGACCAGTACGATGCCGCGGAGACGGCAGTCCTGAGTGGACCGACAGTGAACAAAGCGACCATCACGTTCACTGCGCCCAGCGGTACCGCTGCACTCGGCCAGACCGTCACGCTGAACGGACAGCTCACCCTGTCGGGCAGCGCCACGGTCAACGCTTCGGTGCAGGTGGTGATTTCCCCGCCGGTGGGTGCGGGCGAGGTGAAGAACGTCAATACCGCTTCTGATGGTTCATTCTCGGTGCAGTTCACACCGAGCACCACCGGCACGTGGTCTGCCTACGCCTCGTGGGCGGGCAATAACGAATACGACGGTGTGAACAGCACGCCGGTGACCATACAGGTGCAGGGTGCGACCTTCACCATCCAGCCCGGTATCAGCATGATTTCCATCCCGCTGATACCGCCATCCAGTGACCCCGACTTCCTGTTCGGGTTTGACACCAGCGCGATTAACCTTATCCGCTGGCAACCTCTGCAGAACCGCTACGTCAGCGGCGGCAGTGTGGTGGCGCAGGCAGGTGCTGGTTACTGGGTACGTGCAATCAGCGCTGTGAATGTGTCGCCGGTGGGCACGCTGGCAGACCAGACTCAGCCGTTCTCCATCCAGCTGGCGCAGGGCTGGAACATGATAGGCTCGGTGTATCTGCAGCCAACCCTGCTCGGTGCGGCGCAGGTTCGCGTGGCTGGTCAGGTGATGACCCTTGCGGAGGCGGCAAGGAAGGGTCTGGTTCGCGACTATGCATGGCGCTACGACCCGGTCGCCCGCGCCTACAAGATGGTGAGTGCGGGTGAGAACCTGCAACCCTTCGTGGGATACTGGATACGCGCCCTGGTCGATGCCGAGCTCATCCTGAACCCGCCGGGAAGCCGCTCCGCAGGCGGTACGCAGATCGGCCGCTCGGCGAAGATGAGCGACGGCGACTGGGTGGTGCAGCTGGTGGCTCGCGCTGGCGAGGCGACGGACTCCGACAACTACATCGGTGTGTCGAGTGACAGCCTGCAGGTGGAGAAGCCTGCGCCGCTGGAGAACTACGTGCATGTGCAGTTGCTGTCGCCGGAGACCAACGCTCCGCTGGCAGTAGACGTGCGACGTAGCGCCAGTGCGAAGCAGGTATACACCTTTGAGGTGCTTACCGACATGCCGAACACGCCTGTCACCCTCTCGTGGCCCAATCTGGCGAAGATTAGCCGGAACGTCGAGATGGTGCTGGTGGACGTCGACGCCAACGTGCGCCGCGTGATGACCACTCTGCCGTCCTACACCTACAACAGCGGTGTAAACGGCGGTACTCGCCGGTTCCAGATTATCGTGCAGCCGCGAGTGCGCACGGCAGCGATGATTAGCAACGTGCGCGTGGCGCAGACCCGTGCAGCCGGAGGCACGCGGGTGCAGATTAGCTATGCGCTGAATACAGATGCATCGGTGGCGGTGCAGATTACCGACGCTACCGGCAAGCCGGTACGCGCTCTGCAGGCTGGTCAGTCTGGACGTGGCGTGAACAACATCACGTGGGACGGTCGCAATAGCGCGGGCGTGGCGGTTCCGGCTGGTGCCTACATGGTAAGGATAACCGCCACCACCGAGGACGGTCAGACCGCCAGCGTGGTTCAGCCGGTTGTCCTGACGCGGTAAGTTCGGACAGGGGCTTCCTGCAGGGGAAGCCCCTTCCCCAAATATTCCGAGAGCACGATGAGGAGGTTCAGAAGCAATGAATCCTTTCCGACGGGCATCCGTGCGGATGTGGACGGCTCGAGCAGTCGTATGCGCGATGCTATCGCCGATTCTGTTCAGCCCTGCAGTGGCAGTGGCTGCACAGGGTAAACCGCTACCACCCACGGTGGTTGTACTACCTTTCGCGCCATCTATGGAAATGAGTGGAACCGTACCTGCGACGCTCGGCGCCAGCCTGACCCGCGCGGTGGCGTCGAGCCTGAGGGGCACGGGCAAGTTCGATGTGGTACAGTTCACTGCTGCCAATCCGTCCATTGCCCGCGCGGTGGAAGAGGGGCGACTGCGCGCAGCGCAGGTCACGCCGCCTTTTGAGGACCCGGAAGTAGCGGTGCAGGTGGCGCGCGAAATCGGCACGCAGTACGCGCTCGCTGGTGTCATAGAGGATTACACCTACGACGCGGGGGGGCACAAGGCTTCGCTGACGGTGTCGGTGCAATGGCTGGACGCTAGAAGCGGGCGGGCTCTGAAAACGGTAGCCATCTCCGCAGAGGCGACGGGAACCGCTACCAGCACGCAAGATGAAGTGAACGCGAAAGTGGTCACTGAGGCTGTCAATCGCGTGCTTCAGGAACTCGCCATTGGCGAGGTCAGCGTGGTGCAGCCCTCTCAGGTTCCGGTGAAGAAGCCGAGTGTGAAGCGTAGTCCCAGCGTTGGCTGGGTAGTGCTGGGGCTTGGCTTGATTGCAGCCCTTGCATCCGGTTCACGTGGTGGCGCTGGCGGCGTGGATATGCCTCCTCCACCTCCGCAGTAGTGGAGGCGATGGTGCGTGAATCTGCGCACGGATGTCCTCGCACTGCTTCTGATTGTTTGGAGCGGCGTTGCGTGTGGCGCGGCGCCGCTTTATAGCATTAAACTGTCCGCATCTCCCTCTATCCTGCTGTCGGACGGCAAATCTGTCGCGCTGGTGAGCGCAGAAGTACGCGACGAGAAGGGTAATCTGGTTCCCGATGGCACGCAAGTACAGTTCAGTGCGTCGCTGGGGGTATTGCGTGACACGCTCGTTTCCACCAGCGCAGGCATCGCCCGAACGCAGATTACCAGCTCAAGCTTGCCGGGCGTTGCTACCATCACGGCGACGCTGCCCGGTGCATCCGCCTTTGAGGAAATCCGCATCACTTTTACCGATGACCCCGAAATGCTGAGGCAACGAGCCAATACCTATCTGTTCAGCTCTCCACAGTATCTGGCATACAGCGCAGATTGGCAGTGCATCGAGGCGGTTTCTTCGGAACAGAAAGCAGAAATCGTTGTGGGTGCTCTGCGTCTGCAAGCGCGCAGCTATCAGTACAGACTGGATGAGGACCTGGTGATTGCAGAGGCGGCTGTACTGTCGCGGGGGAAGAGAAGCCTGTCGGCAGAGAGATTGCGCTATTATCCCCGCCGCGATGAAGGGCAGGCGGTCATCGTGACGGAGGACGGACAGATACGGGAGGTCGCCTTTAAGGGGTCTTTCTGGGAACAAGAGCCGGTTGCCGTTAGCAGACCCGATGCCTACGCCTATACGGACCTCTCCGCCAGTGAGCTGCTGTTTGTCGCGGATAGTGCGGTTCTGCTGCCGGGGGAGCGTATTCAGTTTCGCCGTGCGAAGATGTATGTTGCCGGACAAAAACTGCTGACCCTGCCGATGTATGACCTCAATTTCCGAACGGGGGAGGCGTTGGGACAGCAGATTATCGGTGTCAACTCGGGGGGGTTGACTATTGACCTGCCTTTCTATTACGTCGTGTCGCCACAGGCGGTGGGTGCTTTGCGCTTGCGACATGCTCAACGGGTGGGACGTGCGGTGTATGCGATACGTCCGGGCTGGTCGCTGGACTTAGAGCATACCTACAGCCGCCCAGGTACCATGGAAGGGGCATTTGCGCTGACCGGTCTGGCACGGGGAGATTGGGGGCTTCGCTGGAACCATGCACACTGGTTCAGCCAGAACGCCAGCACGCATCTGTACGTGGATGTGCCGGCGCATCGCAATCTGTATGTAAACAGCGGGTTGTCGTATGGGTTTGGACAGGGACGCATTGGGCTGAACCTGTCTGGGGGGCAGAGCCTGTCGGGTACCCGCTACCGTGACCTGCGCAGTGACCTCTATGTGGAAAGCAATCCGATGAAGCTGGGCAGCTTGTTGAAGATGAGCGTTGCCACCACCTTCAGCAGCCGGGTCACCGAGTTCTCGGAGCAGCGGGTGCGCTCGGACGGTGCGGGAGTGCGCTCCCGACTGTACACCGTTCCTTTGAGGCTGGCGGGTTTTACGGTTAACTCTTCTCTCACGGCAAGCTACCTGTGGGGCAGTAGCCAGACCACCGGCTCCAGCCTGATGGCAACGGTTTCCGCCAGCAGAGCAGTGTGGGATGGCGCGTTGCTGAGCCTGACGTATGACTACACGCATGACAGGCTGGTGCAGGTCACGGGCTATGGCAGACAGCGGCTCACCGGGATATTTGCATGGTCTGCGGGACAACGGTTGAACGCCTCGTTGGTGGGCACACGCATTCTGGACGGTGACTCGTTGACCCTCTTCGCCGATGCATCCTACCGTTTGAGTTCGTTGTGGCGGCTGGGTGCAAACTTCAGCTTCAATCGCTTTCAGGGCACGCGCTATAATGACCTGGAGCTCTCTATCGGATACCGGGTAGGCATCCGTGAACTACTGCTCACCTGGTCCAGCCTGACCCACCGATGGCAGATAGACCTGATTGCTGCGGGGTTTTAGCTATTGCCACGTGCCGATAAAGAACCCTCTACCCATCGTGCCAAAGACCAGCTGTGTGGGGTCGTGAGGATTGAATGCGATGACGTCGCCTCGCAGGCAAGCCAGTCCCTCGTTCTGCTGGCTCCAGGTGTTTCCTCCATCCGATGACACCCACACGCCCGTAGCAAAGCAGACATCATGATACGGGTGGTCACTGGTGGAAACCGCCAGCCGTTTCGGAATGGTGGGACAGACAGCGACTCGCGAGATAAAGCGGTCGTCGCGCAGGCGTGACCATTTGCCCGACTCATATCGCCACAAGCCGCCATAATCGGCACTGCGCCACGCCGTGACATAGATGCGTTCGGGAAACAGAGGGTCTACAGCCACCCACGTACACGGTTTCGGAGAGCCTTCCACGGGCTTGAGTTCTCTGCCGTTGGAGGTAAACCAGACGCCCGACTCGCCGCAGACGTAAAAGGCGCGTGCGCCGGGTGATACTGGCGCAATCCAGCCGAAGCCGGGTCCATCATGAATCACCTCCCAGTGGTCACCGCCATCGTTGCTGAAGTACAGTTTACCGCCCACTGCTGCCCATACTTCACGAGCAGAAGCGGCATGTATTCCCAAAGGCTGTGCCCGGTCGTATCGTTCTGGTAGCCCGCGTGACGCGCCAGCTAGTATCGCCCAGCTTCTGCCTCCATCCGTCGTTCGGGCGATGCCCTCAAAGTTTCCAAACTGTCCCAGTGTTACAAACATCACATCACCTGTATTGTCGGCAAACGCCACGTCGTTGCCGCCGCCCCAGTTGGGCATTCCATTACCACCCCATGTCCAGCTACGCAGACCGTCGTGACTTTGCCAGAAGTTGCCGTGGTCCATCGCCAGCAACACGGCGTGACGGGGGTTATGCGGATTGAAACGAAAGTTGACACAGCACAAGCCCGAGAAGCCTCTGCCCCGCCAGCTGTTCGCGGCGACGCGCTTTGCGGTCACATCTATCCACTTTTTGCCGGCGTCATGGGTGCGCAAGACGTATTCACTGCCAGCCACAAAGGCGATGTCCGCACTGTGCGGTGCGAACTCGATCACCGTTGCTCCCAGGCCCGCAGGGTAAGCGCAGTCTACGTCCTGCCGTCGCAAAATCGCATGCCAGCTGGCTCCGCCATCGGTACTGCGGTACAGGTTGCCTCCATCCCACGCGGTGTCGGCGGTAAGCAAGATGTCGGGCTGCGTGGGGGCAACCGCTATCGCTTCATAGCGTGCAGTCAGATTGGGGTCGGTGGTGCTTTTCGTGCTTAAACCAACGGACGACGGTTTCCAGTGGCGTCCACCGTCCTCGCTGCGGTATATTCCTCCGGGCAATACGGGTTGCCCCGGCTGGGCTTGATAGTTGCTCAGGGCGACCCAGAGCCTCTGCGGGTCACGCGGATGTACAGCGATGTCCATCACGTGCAGATGGGGCAGACCGTTGTTGCGCGATTGCCACGTTCTGCCACCGTCTGTACTCACAAGGACGCCTGCACCCGGCACCGCCGCATAGAAGGTTGTGAATTGACAGTCTGCCGAGACTACGGCTACGATGTTGCCGCCGGGCGATTGCGGATTGTCAGGATGACGAGCAGCCACTGTGCCAATACGCCGCCAGCTATTGCCCCCATCCTTGCTTTCCCACACTGCTCCCCACTGGGGCTCACCTGGCGAGTGCCACTGCCGGTGGGAGCCGCCAAAAGCGAGCAGGTGGTCAGGATGACGTGGGTTTATCAGCACCTTTTGAATCGGAGCGGAGTAGTGCCAGTCGCTTGTTGGGGGAAATCCGGTGCGCATCAAACGCCAGTGCCGTCCACCATCGGTGCTCAGGCAGGGACCGCTCATTGTGCCAACCCACACCGTGCGCGGATGGATGGGGTGGAAGGTGAAATCTGCAATCTCCCAGCTGGGCAAGCCGAACGTAGATTGCCAGCTGTCACCGCCGTCCGTGCTCAGTCCGATGCCAAGCATATCGCCACCCAGCAAAACGTGTCTGGGGTTGTGGGGGCTCACGGCGACGGAGGTAAGCCACCCTCCGCATCCGGGTTCGTATAAAGGCGTCCAGCGTATGACCGCCATCGATGACCTCCGGGTTCGTATCCTGCTATTTTGAAACGTTCATCGTCCGCCGATGCAACTCCTGCGACGAAACGTCTGTCATGGTAAATGAGGAAACAAGCTCGCATCTGCCTAAAAACATAGCAAAGGGGTCTTCATCCGATGATATGCCCGCGGTGTCAGGAACCGTTAATGCGCTACCAGTCCTATGCGGGGCTGGTGTGGCAGTGCGCTCGCTGCGGAGGGCGGGCAGTTGCGCTGTCTGTGTTGCGCAAGGCGGTGGAAGAGCATACGGTGCGCACGTTGTGGGTGGCTGCGACGCAGGGGCGTGTCAGGTCGTCGTTGCTCTGTCCATCGTGCCGCAAGCCGATGAGCCAGGCATCGGTGGGAGTAAACCTGCCGGTGACGGTGGATGTCTGCGAATTATGTCAGTTTGTCTGGACAGATGCGGGCGAACTGGAGCAGATGCCCGCCGCGCCGCCCCCTGTGAAGCCGCCAGAACCGGACTTGCCTCCCGAAGCGAAGGAGGCTCTAGCGATGGCAAAGGTGGAGGCGCTGAGCAAGCGCGCCCGCGAATATGGCATTGAGGAAGACCTGCCTGACAACCCTTTGCAGGCAGCGTTGTTGTTGCTGGGCTTGCCGGTGGAAGAGGATAACTTCCTGCAACGTCAGCCTTATATGACGTGGATTACCGCTATTACCATCACTGTTATCAGCATAATGGCTTTCTTTGACCTGGACAGGGCGATACGTGTCCTTGCTTTGGTTCCGGCAGAGTGGTGGCGGTACGGCGGCATCACGCTATTCACCAGCTTTTTCGTGCACGGTTCCATCTGGCACCTGCTGAGTAACCTCTACTTTCTGCTGGTATTTGGAGACAACGTGGAGGACCGCGTGGGACATGGGCGTTTCGTGCTGCTGCTGGTACTGGCGACGCTGGCAGGGAATATACTGCACATCGCGTTTGACCCGCGTCCGGACGTTCCCTGTATTGGCGCGAGCGGCGGTATTTCGGGGGTCATCGTGTTCTATGCGCTTGCCTTCCCGTACGCGCGGTTGCAGGTTGCGTATGGCTGGTGGTGGGCGTGGCGGTGGTGGGTTTTCAGTATACCCGCTTGGGTGATGGCGCTGTTATGGCTGTTGCTGCAGCAGCTGGGCGTGATGGAACAGATATCCGGCTTCGGTGGGGTTTCTACGTTGGCGCATCTGGGCGGCGCGCTGATGGGCTTCGCCTGCTGGCTACTGTGGCGGCGCGAGCAGCAGGAACTTTAGTTAGCGTGTATAAGTGTAAAATCAGGTAATAGGTCGCGGAGGAAGAACGTATGT
>JAPWUZ010000248.1 GCA_028275265.1 Armatimonadota bacterium
CTTTGAACTTCCCGCTGTGCACTTTCAGACCGCGCACGGTAGCCACCAGTACCGCGGCGTCAGGCGACTTGCCCAGCACGGGTGACACAATATGGCAGAACTTCTCAAAGCCCAGATCAGAACCAAACCCTGCCTCTGTGATTGCATAATCCGATGTGTATAAGGCTATTCGGTCAGCCAGTATTGAATTGCAACCTGTCGCTGTGTTGCCAAAGGGACCGGTGTGCACCAGAAGGGGAGTGCCTTCCAGTGTTTGCACCAGATTAGGCATCAACGCCTCTTTCAACAACAATGTCATCGCGCCGGCGGCACCAATGGCTTCTGCGGTGATAGGCTCCCCGTCGCGCGTTACGCCTACCACTAACTGCCCCAACCGGCGACGCAGGTCGCCAAGGTCCGTGCTGAGCGAGAGTACAGCCATAATTTCAGAGGCGGCAGTGATTTCAAAACCGGTTTCACGCGGTAGCCCATTGGACTTACCTCCGAGACCCGTAATTACCCTGCGCAGAGAGCGGTCTGGCACGTCCAGCACGCGGTTCCACCACACACCGTGCGCATCGAAACCTGCCGCGTTGCCGTGATAAATATGCGCGTCCACCATTGCCGCCAGCAGATTATGCGCAGCAGTGACCGCGTGTATATCGCCGGTGAAATGCAGGTTGATGTCATCCGCCGGGTATGCCTGAGCACGCCCTCCACCGGCTCCGCCGCCCTTCACCCCAAAGACCGGTCCTAATGAGGGCTCACGGATGCAGACGGTAGCCTGCTCCCCGATACGGCGCAGAGCATCACCCAGACCCAGTGTGGTAACGGTTTTGCCTTCACCAGCAGGCGTAGGGGTAATGGCGGTGACCACAACGAGTTTCCCTTGAGGGCGCGATGACAGTCGCTCTAGGGCACTCAGGCGTATCTTGGCTTTGTATTCTCCGTACGGTATCAGCTCCTCATCGAGCAAACCCAATAGATTCGCCACGGCGCGAATGGGTAACGGCATGTGAACCTCCTGTTGCGGAAGATGCTCTTAGTAGCTTCACTACGAGGTGGGCAGTTTCCTACTCGGGCGGGATGTGCAAATCGGCGGAGGGAGCCGGCACGGGGAAATTGAGACGATTGTATCCCGCACCACAACACTCCGGGCAAAACAGGGTGAGGAATCGTCCGGGACGCTCGGGATGCGGCGTCCGGACAACTCCCGGCAACGTGTAGTCCACAGGAGTTTGCAACAGTGCGAGGCGAATATGCGGGTGCAGGGCGCAAAAGTAATGCACCTCCACAGGTGGCTGCTCCTGTGAGGTTCTGCGGCGATACAGCGTTTTCGTGCGCCAGCGATGCCCGTTGGGCAACAGGTACACCTGATGGATGCGTACCCAGCGAAACACCCGCCGCCGTAGCTCGCGCCGCGACACCGGTTCCTCTGAAGGCTCTCTCATACATTCCTCCCGAAAAGCATTTTCGGCAGTTCTGGACACAGATTCGAGAAGCCGGAGGATAACCGCTCCTACCCGCTCGCTGCCTCGGTGAGCAGTTCCACCAGCGTGGGATGGGCGGGATAGACCGAAGCCAGCGACTCCAGCGTTCCACCCAGCGCCATCGCCACCGCCAAAGGCGCAAGCACGTCCGCCGCATGAGAACCCACCGCCGAGCCTCCAAGCAGCTGGCCGGTTGCCTCGTCGACCACCAGTTTCACGAACCCTTCGCGCTCGCCCAGCAGCTGCGCTTTCAGGTTATCGGCATAACGGGCGCGAAGCACCTTGACCTTGAGCCCCTGCTCTCGCGTCTGTGCCTCCGTCAGTCCCACCTGTGCCACTTGGGGCTGCGTATATACCGCTTCCACCACGAGGTCAGCGCGGAACGGCTCCACCGGCACGCCCAGAGCATGACGCACCGCCACCCGCGCCTGCGCCCAGCCTCGGTTCACGGTGAAGGGCGCGCCAGCCGCGTCACCAGCGATATAGAGATGAGGCACCTGAGACTGCAGGTACTCGTTCACCGGCACGCCCTGTGGTGTGGGTTGTAAGCCCACCGCCTCCAGGTTCAGGCGCGATAGGTCTGGTCGCCTGCCGATGGCGATGAAGGCATGGGTTGCCTCGAGAACGCTGCCGTCGCTCAGCTGCACCCGAACCTCGCCTGGTGTTGCCATCACACTTTCTACCGGGGAAGAGAACATCACGCGAATACCCATCTGCTCAAAGGCGTGCTCCAGCGCTTGCGAAACCTCCTCGTCGGCGCGAGGTAGCAGGCGCGGCATATCGGTTACCACTGTAACCTCCGAGCCAAGCATGCGGAACAGGTAGGCAAACTCGCTCCCCGTGACGCCGCCTCCCACCATGATAAGCCGTTCTGGTAACGACGCCAGGCTACTCATGAAACGAGGCGCGAGGATGCGCTTGCCGTCGGGCTTCATACTGGGGGGAAAGATAGGCACCGAGCCGGTGGCTATCAGCGCCACGTCGAAGCGGATTTGCCGCTCGTCTCCCTGCGGGGTCTGCACTCTCACGGTGTGAGCATCGATAAAAGAGGCAACGCCATACACTACCCGCACACCCGCCTTTTCCAGCGACGCCTTCTGCGCAGTACCCCATTCGTGCGTGCGCTGCCGGATACGCTCCATCAAATCGCTTACCTGCACGTCGGCGACGGTTACCGGCACTCCACGATAAGGAGCATGTCGTGCTTCCAGGATAGTGTCCGCTGCGGCAAGCAGCACCTTGCTGGGAACCAGGCTGTCCCACGTGGCGCGTCCGCCGATTTCGCCCTCGCTAATGAGCGTTACTTCCGCACCCAGCCTCGCCGCCTCCCGAGCAGCGTACACCCCTACCGAACCACCACCGATAACTAACAAACGCTTGGACATCGTTGATCCACCTCCAACGTTCTATGGATTTGGACTCGGAAAACGTCTGCGGAGATTCTGCGCTTCGCGGCTAAACAAACGGAAAATTTCCTCAAAAAATCCTCTCAAATCACTTGACAAAGCCACACTCAAGTGGTATAATCATGCACGGAAAAACAGCCGATAATGAAAACGGAAGACGAAGGCACTCATTAAACGGAGGACAGATATGGGAAAGACAGTAGGGATAGACCTGGGAACCACCAACTCGGTCGTGGCGGTCATGGAAGGCGGCGAACCGGTCGTCATTCCGAACGCCGAAGGTAGCCGACTGACGCCGTCGGTGGTGGCGTTCACCAAGACCGGTGAGCGATTGGTTGGCGCAGCCGCCAAACGGCAGGCGATTATCAACCCCGACCGCACCATTGTGTCCATCAAGCGCAAGATGGGTACGCGCGAGCGCATCCGCATCGACGACAAGGAGTACACGCCCGAAGAGATTTCGGCGATGATCCTGCAGAAGCTGAAGGCGGATGCGGAGGCGTACCTGGGCGAGAAGGTGGATGCTGCGGTCATCACCGTGCCGGCGTACTTCAACGACGCCCAGCGCACGGCGACCAAGAACGCGGGTGAAATCGCCGGGCTGAAGGTGCTGCGCATCATCAACGAGCCGACCGCCGCTGCGTTGGCATACGGACTGGACAAGAAGTCCAACGAGACCATCTTGGTCTTTGACCTGGGTGGCGGTACCTTCGATGTGTCCATCTTGGAAGTCGGCGATGGCGTGTTCGAGGTGAAAGCCACCTCGGGCGATACGCACTTGGGTGGCGATGACTTCGACATGCGCATCGTCAACTGGGTGGCGGATGAGTTCAAGAAAGAGACGGGTATCGACCTGCGCAAGGACCCGCAGGCGATGCAGCGGTTGCGCGAAGCGGCGGAGAAGGCGAAGATCGAGCTCTCCAGCATGGTGGAGACCGAGATTAACCTGCCCTTCATCACCGCCGACGCCGAGGGTCCGAAGCACCTGCTCTACAAGATTACCCGTGCCAAGTTCGAGGAGCTCACCGCCGACCTGGTGGAGCGGCTGAAGGGCCCGTTCTATCAGGCGTTGTCGGACGCCAAGCTGGACGTGAAGGACATCGACGAGGTGATTCTCGTCGGTGGCGCGACGCGCATGCCCTGCGTGCAGGAGCTGGTGCGCAAGCTGTCGGGCAAGGAGCCGAACAAGGGCGTGAACCCCGACGAGGTCGTCGCCATCGGTGCGGCGATTCAGGCGGGCGTGCTCGGCGGTGAAG
>JAPWUZ010000249.1 GCA_028275265.1 Armatimonadota bacterium
CCAGCGCAGGATAGAGATACCGTCCCTGCGTCTGGAAGTAGGTCAGGATGAAGCGCACGAACGCCCCCAGCACCAGCAACAACAGCACGCCCGCCACCACCCACCAGCGGAACGCCCCTTCAGCAAACGTCTCCCTTTCGCGCCACAGCGCCAGCGCGAAGCCCAGCACGGTCAACAGATGCCAGATGCCCAGCAACAGGTACACCCTGTCTGGCAGGAAGTTGGGCAGCCCTTTGGCAGCGGTTTGCGGCGTGCCGTAGGCGAACCAGAACGAACGATACGTCCAGTCCGCCACCAGCTGCAGGTATTCCGTCATGCTCGCGCCCCCCTGCAGGAACTGCTCGGCGCGGGCGGTGCCGGCGAACGTGCGCTCAAAGGCTTTCAGCAGCAGGGGGTCATCGTAGAGCTGCATATTGCGCACGAACCAGGGGAACATCATCGCCAGCGCAAACCCCACGCTCACCAGCAGCCCCAGCCAGCGGCGGGTATGGTGTGTCCGGGGAACCAATAGCCACCCGACCACCATCGTCGGGAGCAGCAGCAGCGCGGTCACCTTTGTCAGCCCTGCGAGCCCTGCCCATATCCCCATGCGCCACGCAATCCATCGGGACGGCTTCGCCTGCATGTAAAGCAAGGCGAACTCCATCAGCACCAGCGCGAAGAGCAGATTGGTCAGCGAATCGTTGTTGACCGCCGAGCAGATGGCGATGTGCATGGGTAGCAAAGCGGTCATCCCCGCCGCCGTGAACGCCACCGCAGGCACCTCCGGCATCAGCAACCTTCCGACGCGGTAGACCACCAGCACCAGCAGCACGCCGAACAGCATGGACATCATCCGCACGGCGCGTGCCGGGGGAATGGGCAACATCTTCGCCACCCGCCACACCTGCGCCGCGAGCGTGTAGTACAGCGGTGGCTGGTGCGCCTCGTAGCCTGCGCCGGAGTAGCCTTCAAAGCGCGGTAGCCTGCCCTGTTCCGCCACATAGCGCACGTAGGCGATGTGCGCGCCTTCGTCCGGCGTGTGGAAATAGCCGTTGCGCCCGATGGGCGTGCGGAAGTTAAACAGCAGGCTCAGCACGAGAAACACCGCCATCACCGCCCACAGCAAGGCAGATGGCGTCGCGGATACGTCCTCGCGGCTTGCCTTTGATTTCGCACGCCGTTTTCGGGACACGGCTATAACTCCACAACCTGCGCGGTCTCCATCCCGTCCAGTGCGCGGATTTCCGCCAGCAGGGAGGCATCGATGGGGTCATCTACCATCAGCACCATCAGCGCTTTGCCTCCCACCTTCTCGCGACCGAGGTGCATACCGGCGATGTTAACCTTTCGGCTGCCCAGCAGGGTGCCCACTCGCCCAATCACGCCGGGTTTGTCGGTATGGCGTGTGAACAGCATAATACCCTGCGGAATGACATCGACGCGATAGCCATCTACCGTGACGATGCGGGCGTCGCTCTTGCCGAACACCGTGCCAGCAATTTCGTGCCTCTCGCCGCCGGATGTTTGTGCTGTCACGGTGATCAGCGAAGGATACAGCTCATGCACCTCCGTCTGTTGCTGCAGGCTCTGGGTGACGTGAATACCGCGGCTCTGTGCGATGAGTAGCGCGTTCACAGGGTTCACGGGTTCGCTCAGCACTGGCTGCAATATGCCCGTAACCACCGCACGGGTGAGGATGTCGGTGGGCAGGTCGGCAAAGTCGGGGCTATAGGTTACTTGCACCTGCACGATGGGCGCCTGCGCCAGCTGCGTGTGCAGCTTGCCCATCTTCTCCGCCAGCATCAGGTAGGGCGCGATACGTTGCAGTACCTCAGGGTCAATCGGCGGCAGGTTCACCGCGCTACGAGCCGGTCCGCCCTTCAACACGGACACAATCTGCTCCGCCACGTCGATAGCCACGTTCACCTGCGCCTCGGTGGTAGACGCGCCCAGGTGGGGGGTCAGCACGCACTGCTCCAGCGACAGCAAGGGGTTATCGGGGGGCGGCGGTTCCTTGCTGAACACGTCCACCGCTGCGCCTGCGAGCTTACCCGAACGGATGGCGTCTGCCAGTGCCTGCTCGTCCACAATGCCGCCCCGTGCGCAGTTAATCAGGCGCGCGCCGTCTTTCATCCGCGCGATGCGCTCGGCGTTGATGAGATTGCGCGTCTGCTCGTTCAGGGGCGCATGGATGGAGACGAAGTCGCTCTGTGCCAGCAGGGTGTCCAAGTCGGTCAGGGTGACCCCGATACGCTCTGCCACCTCCGCCGGAGTAAACGGGTCATAGGCGATGACGCTCATGCCCAGTCCCTTCGCCCGTCGCGCCACCTCTCGCCCGATTTTGCCCAGCCCGATGATGCCCAGCGTCTTGCGATACACTTCGGTGCCGACGAACTTGCTGCGCTTCCACTCGCCTGCCCGCAGACTACGGTCTGCCTGCGGGATATTGCGTGCCAGCGCAAGGAGCATGGCGACCGTCAGCTCCGCCGCGGCGATGGTGTTACCCTCCGGCGAGTTCACCACGATAATGCCGCGTTGTGTGGCAGCGGCTACATCGATATTGTCTACCCCGACACCTGCCCTGCCGATGATTCGCAAGCGTGTCGCCGCGGCAATCACGTCGGCGGTTACCTTGGTCTCACTGCGCACTACCAGCGCATCGTAATCGCCGATACAGCGGATGAGTTCCTCCTTAGGCAGGCCCGTGCGGACGTCCACCTCGCCCGCCTGCCGCAGTACTTCAATGCCAGCTTCCGCGATGGGGTCGCTGACCAGAATACGAGCCATGATGCGTGCCTCCCCAAAAGCAGAGCTTTCCAGAGAAGATTTTGCAACGCAGGGGAGTTTCTCCTGCTGGCGGCGTTACACTGCACGCTGGATATAGTCGCTGTAGTCGGGCAACCGACGTCGGTACTCGCCCTGCATCAGCGGCGAGGAGATGATGAAATCAGCGGAAGCGCGGTTACAGGCGATGGGAATGTTCCACACTACCGCGATGCGCAGCAATGCCTTCACATCGGGGTCATGCGGTTGCGGCTCCAGCGGGTCCCAGAAGAAGATGAGAAAATCAATCTCCCCCTCCGCAATCTTCGCGCCGACCTGCTGGTCGCCGCCAAGAGGCCCGCTTTGCAGCTTGATAATGGGCAGACCCAGCGCTTCTTCCAGGATGCGCCCCGTCGTGCCGGTAGCGTACAGGATATGCTGTGCCAGCAGTTCACGGTTGAATCGCGCCCATTCCAGCAGGTCTGCCTTCTTATGGTCATGCGCCACCAGCGCGATGCGTTTCTTCGGCGGCATCGATACCGTTGGCTCGGTTGTGGTTGGGTTCACCAGCGTATCTCCCATTGCTCTATCCGTTTGATGGTTCCTACCCAGATTATACTCTTCAGAGCGACGCTGTGGAAAGGTTTCTTGCAGGGAGGCGGCGCAGGGTGACTTAAACTGTTTTTACAAAAAGGTTTTCCCGACCACTGCACACCAAAACAACAACGATGCTTCTGTTCGCTGCTGGGCGTGTTCGGAGGTATCCCATGGGCACGGCAAAACGCGGTTGTCAGACGCTCGGCAGGAAACGATGCCCACGGCGCGAAGTATTCCTCAGCACTCTGAAATTCCAGGAGGGGAAGATGAGAGCAAAGTGGACGATAGTGCTGTTGCTGGCAACGTGTGCCCTGTCGGTGTCAGCGCAAAAGGAGGACGTGTGGAGCATCGACGGCGACCGAGGCATCCTTATCTGCAAGGGCAGACCCGCCGGCTATATCCGCACGGTAGCAGACTTCACCAACTACATCCTCAAGCTGGAGTGGCGGTGGGCTCCAGAAGACATAGGCGGGCGCAACAGCGGCGTGCTCCTGCGAATGCGTGGTGCGGACAAAATCTGGCCGAAATCCATCGAAGCACAGCTGATGAGCGGGAGCGCAGGGGACTTCTGGCTGATTGACGGCGTGAAACTGGACACCGACCCCGCCCGCATCAACCGTGACGCTCCGACCAACCGCATCAAGGCAAAGATGGCGGAGAAACCCATTGGTGAATGGAACGAGTACGAAATTATCGTGGACGGCGACCACGTGGTGCTGAAGATTAACGGACAGATTGTCAACGAGGGCACGGGGGCGGAAGTGGTGCCGGGTAAAATCT
>JAPWUZ010000250.1 GCA_028275265.1 Armatimonadota bacterium
GCTGGCGAACACCATCGGCGCCATCCTTCAGGTTCCTCTGGTACAGAAACAGAAGCTCCTGGAGATAGATGATGTGGTACAGCGTCTGGAGGCGGGACTGGCTCTGCTGGAGCAAGAGATTGAAAATCTGTTGCTCAAGGCAGCAGAACAATCTGCCCATCGTGCCGTGCATCCCTTTCGTCCAGAAGAGAAGGTGGTTTCACGCAATTAGCACGCATCGGGAGGGTTCCCAACTATGTTTACCGTGACGCTTATCCCCGGCGATGGCATCGGTCCAGAGGTGGTCGAAGCGGCTGTCAGGGTGGTAGAAGCGACCCGTGTGCCCATCCGCTGGGAGCGCTTCGAAGCGGGCACGGAGGTCATGAACAAATACGGTACCCCCTTGCCCGACGAAGTGTTCAACTCGGTGTTGAAGAACCGCGTTGCGCTGAAGGGACCCATCACCACCCCCATCGGCACGGGCTATAGCAGCCCAAACGTGGCTTTACGCAAACGGCTGAATCTGTTCGCGAACGTGCGTCCCGCCAAAAACCTGCCTGGCGTGAAAACACGTTACGAAGGCGTGGACCTGGTGGTCATCCGCGAGAACAGTGAAGACCTCTACTCGGGGCTGGAACACATCGTGGTACCCGGCGTGGTGGAGAGCCTCAAAATCATCACCGAGCGCGCCAGCCTGCGCATCGCCCGATTTGCCTTTGAGTACGCCGTTAAACATGGACGGAAAAAGGTGACCGCCGTCCACAAAGCAAACATCATGAAGCTCAGCGACGGGCTGTTTCTGGAATGTTGCCGACGAGTAGCGCGCGATTATCCCCAGGTGGAATACGAAGAGCTCATCGTGGACAACACCTGTATGCAGCTGGTGACCCGTCCCGAACGGTTCGACGTGATGGTCATGGAGAATCTGTACGGCGATATCGTTTCCGACCTGTGCGCGGGGCTCGTTGGCGGACTGGGGTTGACTCCGAGTGCGAACGTCGGAGAAGACGGGATTGTGGTATATGAAGCAGTGCATGGCTCCGCGCCAGACATCGCCGGACAGAACCTTGCCAACCCGATTGCGCTGATTCTCTGTGCGGCGATGATGCTGGAGGACCTCGGTGAGACCTCTGCTGCCGAGCGGGTACGCCTGGGGGTCTACCGTGTGCTCAGCGAAGGCAAGGTGCGAACTCGCGACCTGGGGGGAAGCGCCACCACCACCGAGGTGACCGATGCCATCATCGCCGCGATGGAGGTTTAATCGGGGCGAAGTATCACCTTGGCACACTTCCCGGTGTCGATCAGCTCCATCGCTCTGCTGATTTCCGAAAAGCCCATCGTGTGGGTAATCACTGGGCGCACGTCCAACCGTCCAGAGACCAGCAGATCCTGCATCTGCTCCCACGTCCGATAAAGCCGCCGCCCGACGATACCCTGCACTTCCAGCCCCTTGAATATCACGTCCTCCGCAAAGTCCACCTCGATTGGGTCACTGGGGATGCCCATCAGCGTCACTCTTCCCCCTGGACGAGCAATCCGGAAGCCCGTTTTCACCGCCATCGGCGCACCGGACATCTCTAACACCACGTCTACCCCCTCACCTGCAGTGTATGTCATCACCGCCTTTTCCACATCGTCCTTCACCGGGTTCAGCAACACATCTGCCCCCATCTGTTCCGCCAGCTGCAGGCGGTAGGGATGTTTCTCCACCGCGAACACCGTGCTGGAATGACAGGCTTTGGCAATGCCGATGCTGAACAGTCCCAGCGGCCCGCACCCCATTACCGCCACCGTGCGCCCCTCCAGCGGACCCGCCAGCGCGGCGTGTACGGCGTTGCCCAGCGGGTCCTGAATGGCTGCTATCTCCACCGGGATTTGCGAAGGAGTAGGGCGGGCATTCGCCTCGGGGATGAGCACCAGCTCTGCCCACACCCCGTCGGTGTCTATTCCCAGGATGCGGGTGTTGCGGCACACGTGCGCCTGTCCGTGACGGCATTGATAGCACGCACCACACACGATGTGCGACTCACTGGCGACCACATCGCCCACCTGGCGTTCGGTAACCCCCTCGCCCACGGCGATGACTTCACCTGCGAACTCGTGTCCCAGAATGCGGGGTAGACGGATGCGATGCGCTGCCCAGTGGTCCCAGTGCCAGATGTGTACATCGGTGCCGCAGATCGACCATGCAAGGGGTTTGACGAGGACGTAGCCCGGGGGAATGGTGGACGGGTCGGCAATATCTACCACCTCGCCCCCAGGTTCGGGGCGGGTCTTCATAATCGCACGCATAGAACCTTGCTCCTTTCCACCGGTTTCACGGTTTCATTATATGCCCGAACCCGCTATCATCGCAAGCCCGCTTGAACTTCTTCGCCGGTAAGACGTCTGGATAAATGAAACTGTTTTGAGGAGGTGTTGTGAGTGTACCGGCTGAGACTGTGGACAACGGGTGTGCTTTTGCTCGTATCTGTGCTGATGCTTGCAGCATGGCAAAAACCGGGCAAGCAGGTGCAGAACGTTATTCTCATTGGCTGGGACGGGGCGCAACGCGAACATGTGCGCGAGTGCCTGCAGCGTGGAGAGTTGCCAAACCTCGCCAGACTGGCTTCTGAAGGAAAACTGGTGGCTATCGACATCCTGCGCACCACCGACACCAAAGCGGGATGGACGCAGATACTCACCGGCTACGAGCCGGAGAAAACCGGCGTGTTCAGCAACGCGCGATACCAGCCCATTCCGAAGGGATACACCGTTTTCGAGAGACTGGAACAGCACTTCGGTGCGGATAACATCGCGACGGTAGCGGTCATCGGCAAGAAGGGCAATGTGGACGCCGACCCACCGACAAAGATACCAGCGGCAGCCATCGAGCAACGGGCGCGAGCGGGACGTCCCCAGGCGCAACAGCGACTGCGTCAGGGGCGGATTGTGGTGGAAAACGGCGTGCGCTATCTGGTGGAGCCCGGTAAGCCCTTCTACAACGCCGCGCAGAACATGGACGTGTTCATCAACGGGCTGAACCGCGACGATGTAGTGGGCGCGAAGACGCTGGAGATGCTGGAACGCTACAAGGACAGGCGGTTCTTCTTCTTTGTGCATTTCGCCGAGGTAGACCACAGCGGACATCAGTACGGCGAGAACTCCAAAGAGTATAACGATGCGCTCATCTCCGGCGACCGATGGCTGGGCAGAATCGTGCAGAAACTGAAAGAGCTGAAGCTATACGACAAGACGCTCATCTACGTGACCGCCGACCACGGCTTCGACGAAGGGCTCAAAAGCCATAACGATGCCCCCTACGTCTTCCTCGCCACCAATGACAAAGGCATTGTGCGCCGCGGCACCCGTGCCGACATCGCCCCTACCATTCTGGAACGGTTCGGGGTGGACCTGAAGCGCATCGACCCGCCTCTGGACGGTCACCCGCTTACAAAGCCCTTCAATCCGCCGATATGGTAGTTGTACTGAACGGCTCGGCTTAACCGGGGATTCGCCCTCCAAATGCAAACAACACGGGTGGAGAGCGAGGCTCCCGCCGAGCCGTTGTTGTCATGGGAGCCTGTTATGGTGGAAGAAGCCCCTGCTTCTGCAGGGCAAGATGCGCCAGCATGTACGAGAGGATAGACTCCGCGCCGCCATTGAGATTCAATCCGTGTGGCGTGAGCGCGTCGTGGCAGAAACCGGTTTCGGGTTCGTACACCTTGAGCCTGTGGTCGTTCTTGCCCAGGTACCACTCGTAGGCGAGCACCGCTTTCTCGCGATAGAGCGGCTCCTGCGAAAGCAGATAGGCGGCAGTACAGGCTTCCACCATCGCGCCGGCGTCCACCGGCTGCTGGTCCCACTGCGCAGGTACGCCGCCTTTCACCAGCCAGCCGTGGTTGCCCACAGGACGATGATGCCCAGCCACAAAGGTTTGCTGAATCAACCACCGCAGCGTCTGATGCGCCACCTCAATGCCCTCCGCATGATGCAGGCGATAAGCGGCAACAAACAGCGCGTGTGGCAGGCGTGCGTTTTCGTAGGTCACTACCGGCTCGAACCACCGCCATTCGCGGTCGCTGTAATGGCGGTATCCCGCCAGCAGTTTATCCACCGTACGGCGCAGCA
>JAPWUZ010000251.1 GCA_028275265.1 Armatimonadota bacterium
ACCAAATCAAACCGTGGCACATCGTCCTGTTCACCATTGCCATTTTGCTGGTGCTGTGGCAAGTATTCGGATATGTGCGGGAAAAGCGCAAGCAGAGCCAGGCTACATATCAGGCGGGAACCGGACCCAACATCACGCCGTACACGCCGCCGCAGTTTCAGAACATCCGGCAGCGAATGGAGCAGGAAAAGTAAGCAGGCGATGCCGGTATGAAGAAGGCAATTGCAACGGTTGGGGCGGTCATCGGTATTGTGCTGCTGATGTGGTTGGGATACGGCCTGTTCGTATACAGCCGCAATCCCTCGCCCCAATTCTCGTTACCGCCATCCCTAACCCCACCCCCTGGCAATGTATACAGCGAACTCGTCGCGTGTATCCACAACATTCGGGAACCCGGTAAACTGGCAGCGCTTGCTCAGCAGACAGACTATGGAACACTCGCCGAGAAACAAGCCATCGTGGAAGCCAATCGCGAGGTATTCCGTAAGGTGCGAGAGATACTCAACAAGCCTGCACAGGTGGAGCGGCTGACATACCAGACGGGTGACCCCACCGTAGAAGCTTACCGCCAATTCGCCCGCCTTTACATCGTGTGGGCAACGCTGCTCGAACAACAGGGCAAGTTCGGACAAGCTTTGGATGTCTACCTGGACGCTTTTGCCTTCTTGGAAAAAATCCTGAACGGTGGTAACGCACTCCACCTTACTTTTCACTTTATGGCGACCAGTGACCTCTTCCAGGCAATACCCTCTCTCATCCCCCACCTGAGCGCACAAGATGCCCAGCGCGGCGCGCGCCGCCTCGAGCAACTACTGGCGAACGAGTACCCCTTGGACAAACTACTGGAGCAGGAATTCCGGGTGTGGTTGACCGGCTGGCAGCGCACAGTGCGCGGGCAGTCTTTGCGGGGTTTCCGCCTGGACCTGCCTAAGTCCGAGCCGGAGCGTGAGCTGCTCTATCTGCCGAAGGCTCCACTTTCGCAGGCTGCGCAGCAGTACATGCAGCAGTGGTTACAACAGGCAAAATTGCCCTATCCACAACAACAAGTCGTTCAATACCCTCCTGCGTTGCAGCAGCTGGGGCGTGAGCTGGTAGCGCGCGATCCCCAGGGCATCGCACTCCTCGTGGCACGCTACACCTACACCCGCGCCCGACTGCGTTTGCTTTATACCGCCCTGCGGCTGGAAACGTATCGTAAGACCTATGGGCGCTATCCCGCCTCGCTGAAAGAACTGGGAAACAGCCCTTACCTCATCGACCCGTTCAGTAACCAGCCTTTTGTCTATCGCTCCCAAGGAGATCGCTATGTGCTGTATAGCGTGGGGCCAAACGGCAAAGACGACGGTGGTCAGCCCTTTCCCGAAGGGCGCTTGCGTCGCGAGCAACCTGGCGACATGGGGCTGAAACCTTATCTGCCACAGCGTCCATCGTGACCGCGTTTGCTTCCACCTGATGAAGATTGGTATACTGTACCCGCAAATCCGTGCAGGAGAGGGACGCGATATGCTGGATATCCGCTTGATCCGGGAACAGCCTGATTTCGTGAAGGATGGTCTGCAGAAGGTGGGGGCAGACCCTGCTATCATCGACGAGATACTGCAGCTGGATGTCCGCCGACGGGAAATCCTCACGCAAGTGGAAAGCCTTCGAGCGGAACGCAACGCCGTTTCCAAAGAAATCCCCAAAATCAAAGACCCCGAAGAGCGCAACGCGCGCATCGCGCAGATGCGACAGGTGGGCGACCAGATTGCGCAGCTGGAAAAGGAACTGGAAGAGGTGGAGCAGACCTTCACCGCGCGGATGCTGGAGGTGCCCAACCTGCCCCACCCCAGCGTGCCTGTCGGCAAAGACGAGAGCGAGAACGTGGTGGTGAAATATGAGGGGGAACTCCCCACCTTCGAGTTCACTCCCAAGCCACACTGGGAGCTGGGCGAGCAGCTGGGCATTCTGGACTTCGAGCGGGGCATCAAGATTAGCGGTTCGCGTTTCTACATCCTGAAGAAGGCGGGCGCCGCGTTGCAACGTGCGCTCATCACGTGGATGCTGGACCTGCACACCCGCGAGCACGGCTACACCGAGGTTTACCCGCCCTATCTGGTCAAGTCGGAATGCCTGTACGGCACGGGGAACCTTCCCAAGTTTGGCGACAATCTGTATCACGATGCGGAGGAGGACTTCTGGCTCATCCCAACGGCGGAGGTGCCTGTGACCAACCTGCACCGCGAAGAGATACTGGAAAAGGAGCAGTTACCGCTTTACTATGTCGCCTACACCGCCTGCTTCCGTCGCGAGAAGATGTCGGCAGGACGCGACGTGCGCGGCATCAAGCGCGGACACCAGTTCGATAAGGTGGAGCTGGTCAAGTTCGTGGAGCCACACACCTCCGACGAGGAGCTGATGAAGCTGATTGAAGACGCTTCGGATGTGTGCCGACGGCTGAAGCTGCCCTTCCGGTGGGTGCAGATGTGTACGGGCGACCTCAGCTTTGTGGCGGCGATGAAGTACGATATCGAGGTGTGGGCGGCGGGCTGTGAGGAGTGGCTGGAGGTGAGCTCCTGCTCCAACTTCCGCGACTTTCAGGCACGCCGCGCCAACATCCGCTACCGTCCCGCCCCCGGCGCACGACCCGAGTTTGTCCACACGCTCAACGGTTCCGGGCTTGCCCTGCCCCGCCTGATGATTGCCGTGCTGGAGAACTATCAGCAGCCCGACGGCACGGTGCTAATCCCCGAAGTGCTGCGTCCCTACCTGCACGGCGCAACCCGCATCGACGTCGACGGGGAGCTAACGTAAAGGAGCAACGAAATGGGTAAAACGATAAACGAACTGACTGTGGATGAACTGCGCGAGATTATCCGCGACGTAGTCAGTCAGACTCTCCACGAGCTCTTGGCTGATCCTGACGCAGGACTGGAGTTACAGGAGTCGCTTCGAGAGTCCCTGCGAAGGTCGATAGCCGAGGTTCGCGCAGGGGCACAGACGACACCGGCGGAAGCAGTTGCCGCGCAGCTGGGGCTGGAGTGGTAGGGTGTACGAGGTACGCTTCACACCCCATGCTATCGATGACCTCGCCCAACTGGACAAAGCGGTAGCCCAAAGGGTGCTCAACAAACTCCGGTGGCTCGGAGAAAACTTTGAAGCAATTACCCCAGAAAGCCTGACCGCCGATTGGCAGGGGGTGTACAAGTTGCGGGTGGGAGACTATCGCGTATTGTACACGGTGGAGCATCCAGAGCGTTGCCTCATCGTTCACTACGTCAAGCACCGCAGCGAAGTATACAAAACAAGATAGCCCCGCGGCGCGCCCTGACGAATGGTCGATACCTACGGCAGATTGGCGACAACCCCCTACCGCTGCACCGTCTGCACCACGCGCACCACGCCTTCTGCTGCCTGCTGCGCCTGATCCCAACCCAGCGGATACAACCCGAAAAGCAGACTGCCCACCATGCACAGCGCGATTGCCAGCTGTAAGCCGAAGCCCGGTCTGGGCAACACGGGCAGCTGCGCCGGACGGAAATACATCACCACAATCAGCCGCAGGTAATAGAACGCGGAGATGACGCTGTTCACCGCCAGCACAATCGCCAGCAACAGCCCAACGGAACCCTGCTGCAGCGCGGCGTTGAACAGGAAAAACTTGCCCAGAAAGCCCGCCGTGGTGGGAATGCCCGCCAGTGACAGCATGAACACTGTCATCATCGCGGCGGCGTGCGGACTGCGCGTGCCCAGCCCCGCCAGGTCGTCAATCAGGTTGCTCTCGCGACCTTCGTGCGCCATCAGCGATGCGACCGCAAACGCGCCCATCGTCATCAGCGCATAGGCGATGAAGTAGTAAAGCACCGCACTGATGCCCGCCCGCGCCGAGGGGAAGCTGCTCACCGCCACCACGCCCACCAGCAGATAGCCCGCATGCGCAATGCTGGAGTATGCCAGCATCCGCTTCAGGTTGGTCTGCGACAGCGCGAGCAGATTGCCCACCGTCATCGTGAGAATAGCCAGCACCGCCAGCACCGTCACCCAGAGCGCAC
>JAPWUZ010000252.1 GCA_028275265.1 Armatimonadota bacterium
GTTTGAAGGCGCATTCGGCGATTTCCGCGTGCAACGGGTGTGGCGTGGCGATAAGCACCGCGTCTGCCAGTCCACTGCCCAGCAGTTGCCGATGGTCGGTAAAGCCGGGTACGCCAAACTGCTGTGCGACCTGCTGGGTGCGCTCTGCCGAAGCGGAACAGACCGCAGTGAGCTCGGTCTCTTCGATACGCTGGATCAGGGTGGCATGCGCCACACCCATACCACCCACCCCAATGACGCCAAAGCGCACCCGTTGCATGAAGACCACTACCTTACGATATTCGGGTCGGATACCCGTTGACCAAGCACTCTGCTCTTGGGTTTGGAGCTGGCTTTCAGCTCCCGGAGCAGGGCATCGTACTCGGCGCGGTCTACGGGCAGAGTGACCGTCTTACCCCGTTTACTGGAGAGGATGATGGCGCTGGCAAGCTCCACACACCAAATGCCTTCCTCTCCGGGCGAGATAAGCGGTTCACCATAAAGGATAGCCCGCGCGAAGTTGCGGGTAATCTGCGCATGACCGGCGGGCATCTCTTCCACCTGCACCTCTACCGGCTCCGTCTTCGGTCCCGACCACATATCGGTTGCGCTGAAGGTAAACTCGCGGATGGGCGGCACGACTCGCCGGATGGTAACCTGCCCGTCCTGATACACCACCTTGCCCTTGTCACCGGCGATTTCAAAGCGAGTGGTGCCCGGAGCCTCGTTCGTGGTGGTGTACAGGTAGCCGTGCGCGCCGTTGGTGTACTCCAGCAGGGCGAACGCCTCATCTTCGACTTCGATCTCATGCAGGCGCGTGCGCGTGGACGCCGTGACCTTCGCCGGTAGCCCTGCCAGCCAGCAGAACATGTCCAGTGCGTGAGGCGCCTGGTTCACCAGCACGCCGCCGCCTTCGCCGACCCATGTCGCCCGCCATTCCGCCGAGTCATAGTACGCCTGATTGCGGTAGTAGGCGGCGACCATCTCGGTGCGCATGAGGTCCCCAATCACACCATCCTGTATCGCCTTGCGGGCAACACGATAGGCTTGTTCGGTGCGCATCTGGAACATAACGGCGAATACTTTGCCCGCACGTCGGGCAGCTTCTATCATGCGGTCGGCTTCCACCGGATTAATCGCCATCGGCTTCTCGGTCAGCACGTGCAACCCCTTGCTGAAAGCGTATTCCGCCACTTCGGGATGCACCGGGTGCGGTGTAGCCACAATCACCGCGTCTACCAGCCCGCTGTCAATGCATTGCCGGTAGTCGGTAAAGAAGGGCACGCCGTACTGCTCGCCGACATTCTTCGCGACGTCCGGGTCCACATCGGCAACCGCCGTTAACTGCACCTCTTCCACTTCCTGCATCATCTTCGCGTGGGCGGAACCCATGCCTCCCACCCCAATAATGCCCAAACGTACCTTATCCATGTTGGCAAACCTCCCTGATTGCAGTCCTTCATATACCATAGTTCGCTCCGGAGAGTTTTTCTCCCTGCCTATGAGTAGGGCAAATATGGTAGAACAGGAACGCAGGAGGTGGGCTACAGGGCAAATTTCTGGGAGGCTTCGCTCGTTTATGTTCGTTTTCTCAATGGGCGGGGTTCTGGTTCCTTCGTGACCCGCAGCCCAGCGCGTCGCATTCCCCGTTGAACCTCCGGTCGGCGCAGGAACAGTTTCCAAACGCTGCCCGTCCGATAATCCTCAATCGCCAGCAACGCCATTCCCAGGTCGATACCGATAACATCCTTGTCCCACCAGTCTCTGTCCACGTTGAAGGCGTTGCTGAATCCGTAGCGTCCCCAGATTTTGGAGCGATATCTGTCGTACATCGCCTGCATTGCGTGCAAAGATTCTTTATGGGTGAAGATGATGGAGCCGATGGGGGCAGTGGGAGCCACCGTGCCATCGGGCTTGTCCCACATGGTAATCGCTGCATAACCGCGATAGCCATCGGGGCCGTCTGAAGCAGTCAATCCCCACACGTCGTCATCGAAAGTTTTGAAAAGGTGCTTGTTGTCAATGCAGAACTGCCGGCTCGCCAGGGTGGCGTTGACAGAGCTCACCCAGTAGTCCCAACCGAGTCGGTCACGGCGATGGCGCAGGTCGATGTAGTGGTGAGACATCTGGTGCATGAACAGCGGTCCGCCCGCGAGATGCTCGTATCGCCCTTTGTAGGTAACAACAGGACGCTCCCAGGCATCCCACATCTTTTCGGGCAGTCTTTGATGCGGTGCGCCGAGCGCGACGATGTACAGGATAATATGCTCGCAATAGGAGTGCCAGCGTGTTTTGAGAAAGCCTTCTTCGGGCTTCCAGCCGTGCGAGAGAAGCATCTCGTCGGGTCTGCTGCCTCCGTCCGTGCGCATCACCTCGAAATCGATCCGTCGGTAGAATCTGTCCACCAGTTTGGCGACTTCACCCTTGAAAAACTCCGCCGCTACCAGTGCGCCCGCCAGAAACAGCGCGGTGTCGATGGTAGAAACCTCGCAGTTCCACACACGCTTGCCGTCGCGCCAGTCCACGAAGTGATACAGCCAGCCGTGAAAGTGGGACATCTCATCCAGCACGAAGCGCAAGGTGGTCAGGATGCGTTGTTCCGCCCGTTTGCGCTCCAGCCAGCCGCGCTGCACCGCCACCACGTTTGCCGCCAGCGCGTAGCCGGTGCTGGAGATACTGGCAACGGTGTAATCATCAGGTGAAAAATTGTTCGCACGGTCTTTGGTCAGTCCGGTGTTCGGGTGGGATTCATTCCAGAAGAATCGCCATGCGCGCTGTTGTACCTCGTTCAGTAACTGCTGTGTGGTCACCGTTCTGCTCCCGAAGATATACGTTAAAAAGGCGGAGGCATCTGCCTCCGCCTGAGGAGGGTGCTTACCGCACCTGTCCGTTGGCAACCGCCTGACGGAAGGTGCTGCACATGGTGTCCAGCCACGTCAGGTCCATGCCACCGATAATCACGTTGCCGTTAGCATCCTTCGCGTAGCCCCACTTGTTGGTGCCGTCCGGGTTGTCGTGCGTGCAGACGGCGTCCCAGGTGGTCCACTTGGCGTGACCGTCCAGATAGGTCAGGTTCACAGCCCGGTCGCTGCCGCGGTGCCTTGCACCGAAGTTCGATCCTGCGGGGCCCCAGTTGGGGTCAAATGCCATCCAGGGACCGTAGTCGGGCCACACGTCCTTATGCTCGCCCACGATGAGCGTGTTAGCAGGATAGGGGAAGTTTACCTCGGCATAGTTAAAGCCTGCCCACCAATCGCCAGAGCCAACGGGCGAGCTCGACTTGAAGAAGGCGTGGTACAGGAAGTAGCTGCGGAAGGTCTTCTGAACGGTGGGAGGATAGACCTCGCAATCCACGGTGCCGTTGCCGTCCAGGTCGCCACTGGTATCATCCAGTGTGTTCTTCAGCGGGTTGGTGGGGCACTTGAACATGTCCCAGTTTTTCACGTAGGGGTGGAGCATGTGCTTCCAGTTGGCGTTGCAGCCCTGGGCACACCAGTTGCCCGGGCACGTGCGGCGCATTGGAAGCACCTCGTCGTAGTCCTGCGTGTACATGCGGATGGCGAGACCAATCTGCTTCATGTTCGACAAACAGGACGTGACCCTTGCCGATTCTCGCGCTTGCGAGAACACGGGGAACAGGATGGCTGCCAGTATCGCGATAATCGCGATGACGACCAGCAGCTCGATGAGCGTAAAAGCTCGGTTGCGTTTCATGGGTGTTCAACCTCCTTTGTCATTTTCGATGATGTGATGCCGTTGTTATCGTCCCTGCGCCCCCGGCGTGATGGGCGCGACGGGAGCGTTGCTCTTGCCGGGAATCACCCCCGGATACATGGGCGGACCTGCGCCCGCCTCCTTCGCCGTTTTGATGCCCCGGCTGAAACCGCCGGTCATCGCCACGTAGCCCACGATAAGCGCAATGACCACTACCACGATGACCGCGATTGCCACGGGCGGACTGACTTCCTTCTTCATGTTCATGGCTCTCCCCCTTGTTTTACATTAACCGATTCAGCATATTTGCACAAGCTACCGTTCCTGTTGCAG
>JAPWUZ010000253.1 GCA_028275265.1 Armatimonadota bacterium
CGCGATTTTATAGGGCGCAGATAGGTAAAACATCCTTTTTAACAAGCATTTTCACCGTCTATACAGAAGCTTTCTCGCCGGAAACCTGGAAGCGACTGTATCACCGGATGCGCCTCTCTAAAAGCCTGCTCCCCTTACTCCTATCACCGACTCCAGCAGTACCACAGTGCAGCAAACCACCACGTCACCCAGAATCAGCCCGAGGAAGAACGGGCGCAGTTTGCGGTACACGGGCCCCCCGTACCGTTTCACCAGCGATGAAATCAGCCAGCCGATAAAAGCACCGCCCCATATCTGCCCGCTCACGTTCTCACTGCTGGCGATGACAAATCCCAGAGGCGAAATGCGCCACCACGTGAAACGCCGGTTCATCGCCAGCAGGAACAACCCGATGCCCGCCCCGACAATGGTCGCGCTCCATACTTCTGCCGAAGGAGGCTGGCGTGATGCCATATCGCCTATCAGTCTCTGAAGGTGCTGAGGTACGTTCCACGAGAGGGGTCACGCGGCAAGGTTCACCGCTCCACCGTCAGAAAAAACAGGATTCCCGCCCCCTTCTAACGAACCTGCTTGCAGGAGTTCACGGGTTGAGGAGGTCAGAGCAGTGTCAGAGCGTTCCGGTAACCGTCTGACGCGACGCGAGTTTTTGCGCGAAGGCGCTGTGGTGGCAGCAAATCTGGCTCTAACGGCATTACCCCATGTGTCCAGCGCGCAGGAGCAAAACCCGCCTCGCAAGCTGAAACAGGACGTGACCTGGTGGCCCGTCAGTCGCCTGCCCCTCAAACAAGCGATTGCCGAGCTCAAGCGCATCGGCTTTCAGGGCGTGGAAATGGCGCCCCGCGAAGCATGGGATGAGATTCGCGCCGCCGGATTGCGCATCGTCACCATGGTGGGACACGCCTCGCTCACCGACGGGCTGAACCGCAAAGAGAACCACAACCGCATCGAAGACGAGCTCAAGCGCAATATCGACCTTGCCGCACAGTATGATATTCCCGTGCTGATATGCTTCTCCGGCAATCGCCGGGGCATTTCGGACGAGGAGGGCATCGCCAACTGTGTGGAAGGGCTGAAACGCATTGCGCCCTACGCGGAACAGAAAGGCGTTACGCTCGCGATGGAGCTGCTGAACAGCAAAGTGGACCATCCCGACTACCAGTGCGACCACACGTGGTGGGGCGTGGAAGTCTGCAAGCGGGTGAACTCGCCGCGCGTGAAGCTGCTGTACGACATCTACCACATGCAGATTATGGAGGGCGACCTCATCCGCACCATCCGCGCTAACATCCAGTACATCGCGCACTTCCACACGGCGGGCAACCCCGGACGGCGTGACCCCGATGAGACGCAGGAAATCTACTACCCTGCGGTGATGCGCGCCATCAAGGAGACCAAATACGACGGCTTCATCGGGCACGAGTTTGGTCCCAAGGGCGATCCCATTGAGGCTCTGCGCAAGGCTTATCAAATCTGTGATGTGTAACGGTGCCGGGGGACGTCCAAAGGAGGTGCACGCGCGATCCAGCCGACGGCTCAAATAACGCCCGTTGCACCACCTCTCTGGCGACGGGAAAAAGACCGCTACGTGGTTATCGCAGGCACGTACGCGCTCGCGCTGAGCGTCGCAGACGGCTCTATTCTGTCGCTGACAACCCGCGGGGGTCAGACGCCCATCCTCCGCAGCGGTGAACAGGGCCTGTGGCATCTTCGCTGTCGCAGCGGGGATACGCTATCCGCCAGAAGCCTCCTTCCACAGGCGGAAATACAGGGTAACACGCTGTACCTGCGTTACAGCCATCCGCAGGCACTGGTAACGGTACAGGTCATCGCACAGGCGGAGTACATCGACTGGATTGGCGAGGTTAGCCCACATACGGAAACGGTGCTGGACTTCGCCCTTCCGGCACGGTGTCGGTTTGACCATACCCGGCTGGTGCAGCTGGTGTGCCCGATGGACGGCAATCAGTCGGTCGGCGCGGCGTTTACCGCAAGTTTCTTCGGGCAACAGCCAGAAGACCGCCCGTCTTCATGGCGGCCGACACCTTCAGGTCCAGGTGGGTACATCCGCCTGTTCGGTGGTGCGCTCGTGCAACGCGCAGACGACGACCCACTGGTCGAGATAGCTCCCGCCGCGCAGGCAAACCGCTGGCTTCCCGAACGAGTGCTCACGGACATCAGCGGCGCACGCGCCATCGTGAACCGCCCATCCGCTCGCGAACATCTGGACGTGGTGCTGGTGGATTCGCCGAACGGCGTGTACTTCGGCGCGCGCCGGCTGGGTACGGGTTACCTGTGGCGTGTGGGCGGGCGCGTCGAATCCGCACAAAAAGGGATAGTCCGCTCGCTGGTAACGGGAGTGCTGGAGAAACGGGGCGTACAGGGACGCATTGGGCTGATTGTGCTTCCGAATGCCCCCCGCAGCGGAGGCTGGGCGGCAGTCACCATCGACGAGTGGCAAGAGAGCCTTCAGGAACTGGAAGCCTCCAGCGGTGGACGACTCCGGGTGCAGCAAATCAACTCCGTGCCCCAGCTGATGCAGGCGATGCGCGACGGCTGGTGCCTCGCTGTCATCAACCCTTATGGAGAGTGGCTCCCTGTCCTTCCCAAAGGAGGCATCGAGGCAACCCTGGAGTCCATCCGCCACTTCGTGCAGAATGGCGGACACTGGTTCGAGGTCGGTGGTTACCCATTCTTCTACGCTCTGCAGCCGGTACAATACTTCTCGATGCGAGTGAGTTATCCCCCCGCCTTTGCCGATTTCCTGCATTGGGAAACGCAGGCAGGCAACGCCTCCTTGTATCGGGTGCAGCCGCGCAACTGGCAACCCTGGGATCGCGGACATCTTTTTATTCCCGGCTGGCTTGCCTGGGGCGGCGACGAAAACGGCGGCTATGCCGAGCGTGCTTTCGGCACTTATGTGCCCGCCGGAAGCAGCTGGCGCGCTCCTGTTGTGCGCCTGCATGTCGGCAAAACGGCGCAGCAGGCACTTCAGATGTATGCGAAAGCCAACGGCATCCACCGTCGCCTGTCGCAAAAGATGCCACGCCCCTTACTGGAACGCTTCAAACGCGCTGTACTCGTCTACTATGCGGGTAACGCCAGAGAGAAAATGCAGGCACTCCCTTACCTGCCCGTGCCCAGCCTGATCCACTTCGCGGACTATCTGAAGGGCGGTTTCGACAAAGAGTATCCCGACCATCTCCCGCCACATCCCAGCTTCGGCACGCCGCAGGAGTTTGCCGCGTTCCTGTGCGAAGCCCGACGCAGAGGGCATCTCGTAATGCCTTACACCAACCCGACCTGGTGGTGCGATGACCCGAAAGGTCCCACCTTCCAGCGCGAAGGGGACGCACCACTCCTGCGCACGCTGGACAGACAGCTGTCGCGCGAGCGTTACGGGCAGAACGAGGGCTTCACCATCTGCTTCTGGCATCCTGCTGTGCAGCGGGCGAATCGGCGTACCCGTCAGCAGTTTACCGAACAGTTCCCGGTGGACATCCTGTTCCAGGACCAGTGCGGCGCACGCGGATGGCTGTACGATACGAACCCCGCTTCCCCCTCACCCTGTGCCTATACCGAGGGACTGCTCAGCATGGTGGCAGAAGACAGCGCCGTCGTCCCGCTTTCCACCGAGGGCGGCTGGGACAGGGTCGCGGAATACGAGTCTCAGCTGTGTGGCATGGCATGGTCGCTGATACCGACAGAGTATGCCCCCGATTGGCGCACACTGCTGCGGGAGCAGTTTCCTCCACACGCATGGGAGGTTTCCCCTCTCGCCCAGTTCCTCGCGCACGACAAAACCGCGATGGTGATGCATGATTTGGGACAGTTCGTCACCAACCGCGAGGTGCTGGCGTGGGTGTTGGGTTTGGGTTTTGGCATCAGCGCGCGGGTGAGTGCGACCGCCCTCTCTCATGACAGCACGCGCGAGTGGCTGCGATGGCTCAGCCGTCTCCAGCACTCGGTCTGTGCCCGCTATATCGGCGAGCCACTTCTCGCCTTCCGGCATGAGCGCATCGGCAAG
>JAPWUZ010000254.1 GCA_028275265.1 Armatimonadota bacterium
CGTTCTGCAGGGAGCGGTGCGTCCGTTCCACTCCGAACCGTTCCACCACGTCTTCGGTTTCGCGCAAGCCGGCGGTGTCCCACAGCTGCACGGGGATGCCGCGTATCTGGATGCTTTCTCGGATAACGTCACGGGTGGTTCCCGGGATATCGGTGACGATGGCACGTTCTTCACCCAGCAGGGCGTTCAACAGACTGGACTTGCCTACGTTCGGTCGGCCGGCAATGACCACTGTCGCTCCTTCGCGGGTGAGCCTCCCGAAGCGGGCGGTGGCAAGCAATCTTTGGCAGCGGGCACTCAGCTGGTGCAGCTGTTCGCTCAGGTGAGTATAGTCCATTTCGCCCAGGTCGTCGGAGAAGTCCAGGTATGCTTCTACCAGCGCGAGCAAGCCCACCAGCTCGTCGCGGATGGCATGGATGGCACTGGAAAGCTCTCCTTCGTGCTGACGCATCGCGAGGCGTTGTGCGCTCTCGGTGCGCGCGCGAACGAGGTCGGCGACCGCCTCCGCCTGTGCGAGGTCCAGCCGTCCGTTCAGGAAGGCGCGGAGAGTGAACTCCCCGGGCTGGGCAAGGCGCGCGCCGTGCTGCAGGATAAGACGCAGCACACGACGCAGCAACACCAGACCTCCGTGACAGCTGAACTCCACGACATCTTCGCCGGTGTAGCTGCGCGGCGCGCGGAAGGTGAGCAACAGCGCGCGGTCGATATGTTCGCCGGTGTTGGGCTCTACGACTGTGCCCACGTAGATGCGATGGCTTTGCACCTCTGCCGGAAGGGGGTGAAACAGCTTCCGTGCTATCTCAAACGCCTGCGCACCGCTGATGCGCACGATTCCGATACCGCCTTCACCGGGCGGGGTGGCGATAGCGGAGATAGTGTCGGTTGCAGATAGCATGGTGGAACCTCGAGGCACAAAAATGGCGGAGCGGGTGGGATTCGAACCCACGAGGCACGTTTTGCGCGCCCACACGCTCTCCAGGCGTGCGCCTTAGACCACTCGGCCACCGCTCCCTGCAACAGACATTATATCATAGTTTGTACGAGCATCACAAATGGGTTTTTCGTGTGGCAATGGTTTGTCACGAGCGCACCATCAGGGTCGCCGGATAGTTGGAGCCAGCCAGAGGCATGGTGCGGATGGTAATGGTGCGCTTCTGCCCGGGTTGCAAGCGGATGCGTGTGATAGAAAACTCCTTCGGAGGGAGCGCGCGTTGCACGCCGAGCACCTCGCCCCCGATGGCGAACACACCTCCCGCCTCTCCACCGCTGGGTTCAAAAGCCAGTTCCACGTCGCGCACCTTGTCGGTCGGGTTTACCAGCTCCACACGCACTTCATAGATAACCCCGTAGTTGCCGTCCAGCTTGCGTTGCTGGGTGTGGTTGCGCACTGCCTCTTCACCGATGCGGATAAACTGCCAGCGTTGTCCAACCACGTAAGTCGCGGTCAGTACTTTGTGGCTGGTGGGGTAGATATGTTCGGTGCTGGCAGCCTGTTGTCGCTCTTCAGGCGTAAGCGGGCGCGGAGGCAAGAAGCCCCAAACCATCGTCGTTCCAGACAGCGGTACCGGCTGGTTCTGATACACCTGCATTGCCACTTTCAGCACGCATGGAGCCTGGGGTTGTACGCCCTCTATCGGCAGCAGGCGCAACTGGAGTACCCCGCTGGCTGTATCCAGCGGGCGTATCTTTTGTGTGAGCAAAACCATCTTGCTCTGCGGGGGGATGGTGACGGTATGTCCCATGTTATTCATCAGGGCACGCAAGAACAGTTCGCCCGCGACGTAACCCACACGCACAGTGTCCCGGAAGGGGGTACTTGCCGCGCCGGTAACGTGTGCGACGCGGGGGGTGTCCGTCGGGTTCAGCAGTTCGATCTGCAGCAGACCATCCTGCGCCATGCCGTTCATGTGGTGGTAGAGCAGACGCGCTCCGTGTGCCTCGCTGACCTCGCCCGCGAACAGCGTTTGCGGTTTCTGCACCCGTTCAGGGTCGTTACTGACCATGAGAAGTACCGGCTCGCTGGATGCCAGTGGACGGTTGACCACGCTGACTTTCACTTCTTGCTCACGCGGGATGTAGCCGGGTCCAGTGGTACGTACCAGCGCGCTCGCTGTGGCAGATTGTCCCACATCGGGTATACCGCCCAATCGGATCGGGGAAGACATCTGCACCTGCGCTCCCGGTTCCAGCTGTGCCGCACGCACAATCGCGGACTCTACCGCCTGCCTGACGAAGCTGACTGGCAGGTCGATTCCCGTGACCACTACCGGCTCCGTCAATTTCACCTCGCCCGCGTACTTGCGTACGGTGACCATTAAGGGCACAGAGAGTTCTCCGACGGAAACGAGAACCCGCTCGCGCCCCACCGCACGTCCGGTAACGCGCAAGGTGCGTCCATCGCCGACCACCGCCGGGTCCGCTATTCCGTCGTCCGGCGTACCTGTAGGGGCAACGACCACCGTTCCCTCCAGCCAGCCGTTCACGCGCACGGTGCGCGACTCGCCCAGCGGCACCAGTAGTTCGCTGGTGCTGAGGCTCAGCGGAGGGATGGCAAGGCAGTGCCTGAGGGAGCTCGCCCATGCCTGAGCCAGACGGAGGGGCGTTGTTCCGGCGGCGCGGGCGTCGGCGCGGGTGGCGTAGAGCAATACACCTCCGCCGATGGTAACCATTGCCCTGCGGCGTTCAGCCTTGACCGCTACATGGCGCGCTCCCAATCCCCGTGCGATGGCGGCTTGCAGTCGCTCTGCGGCGATTTGCGCCCGCCGTTCCGGGGTAAGGTCGCCGTTGGCGACGCGAACATGAATGGCTATGGCACGATTGACTATCAGCGTGCTTCCCATAACCCCCACGCGCGGCGGAATCTGCGCGTGCGCGGCAATCGCCGTCACCAGCACGCAAAGCACCGTGTTCATCAACGCACAGATATTCCCCTGTACCATCACCATCTCCTCATAGAAGCTTATCATTCATGATGATTCTCGGCAAGGAGACGCAGAATCTCGTCGCGCTGGGGCGGAACCACCCCCACATGGCGTACGACACTTCCTGCGGCGGCGTTTGCCAGTCGGGCGGCGGTGTGCCAGTCCGCACCGGCTGCCAGCGCACAGGTCAGTATGGCAATCACCGTATCGCCTGCGCCTGCGGTATCGTATACCTCCACCGGCATGGCAGGTACATGCAACGCAGGAGTGTCTTCGGTGGAGAGCAATATACCCTGCGCTCCCAGCGTAATTGCCAGTGCCTGCAAGCCCAGCATCTCTCGCCACTCGCGCGCTGCGGAGGTAATCTGGGTTAGCTCCTGCAACTCCGTGCCGTTGCCCAGGCTACTGGCAAATGCCTGAGCCTCGATCAGGTTGATAGACGCCAACCTGGCACCGTGCAGGTGACGCAGCAGAGGGGGTTTCGGGTTTGCCATCACCGGTACACCCGCGGTGGCACACCCTGTCATCACCTCGCGCACCAGCGACGGCGTCAGCACCCCTTTCTGGTAATCCGAAAGCACCACCGCACTGGCGTATGGCAGCACCGTCTCCAGACGGCGCAACATCTCCCCCTGTGTGGCTTCGGGAAGGGGATTTCGCTGTTCTCGGTCGAGGCGTACCACCTGCTGGCTGTGGGCAATCACGCGCGTTTTACTGGTCGTGATACGTGAAGCATCCACCAGGATGCCTCTCACATCCGCGCCACTCTCCGCCAGATGAGCGGTCAGGATGCGGCCCTTTTCGTCATCGCCCACCACACCAAACACACTCACCTGCGCGCCGAGCGCGAGCAGGTTGTTCACCACGTTCGCCGCGCCGCCCGGCACGAAGCTCTCCTCGGTCCACTCCACGACGGGTACCGGCGCCTCTGGCGAGATACGACGTACGACGCCGAACACATACTCGTCCAGCATCAGGTCGCCGATAACGATAAGCCGCAGCTCCTGAAAGCGTTCCAAGATTGCCTGATACTGCGCGACGGATACCACCTCTCTCCTCGTCCATTTGCAGCCTGTTGTCCGACGAT
>JAPWUZ010000255.1 GCA_028275265.1 Armatimonadota bacterium
TTCCCCTTCCAGCATGTAGATTTCACCTGCCAGGCAGTACACCTTTCCCCCGTGTACCCTGATGGCAGTCACCGGCTGTTCGGGAAGCCCGTGTCGGGCTGTGTACTGATGCGAGATGAGCTGGAAGAATGGCGAAAGCGTTAAAGTGACGACGATATTCAACAGCATGGATTCCCTCCTCTAACGGTTGCTTACTCGCTTCACCAGACTTCGCGATGGGAGGAGAATCTCCTGCAAGGGCTATGCAAGAAAACAGCAGATGTGTTACCATTGGAGAGTCTCCAAATCTCAACAGGAGGTTCGCGATGACCCTGATACCCAGAGACTGGCTACCTTCGTGTAGCATGAAACGTGTCATCTGCCACTGGACGGCAGGCGGTTACAAAGCCACCTCCATCGACCGCGCCCACTATCACATCCTCATTGAGGACGACGGCAATCTGGTACGCGGCACACACCACATCGCCGACAATGTCTCCACTGCCGATGGAGTGTATGCGGCGCACACCGCAAAGTGCAATACCGGCTCTATCGGTGTTGCGGTGTGCTGTATGGGTGGGGCGCAAGCGGCACCATTTCAGCCGGGATCTTACCCGATGACCCAGAAGCAATGGGAAACGATGGCGAAGGTGGTGGCAGAACTGTGCCAGTTCTACCGGATACCGGTCACTCCCCAGACCGTTCTGGGGCATGGCGAAGTGGAGACCTATCTGGGAATACCCCAGCACGGCAAGTGGGATCCGATGGTGTTGCCCTGGGCGCCCGAGATGAGCAAAACGCAGGTGGGCAACCATCTGCGCGCACTGGTGCAGAGGGCAATGATGGGCGAGGAGCCTGCGGAGCAACCGTCCCCTGCCACGCTGTTTATCGGCGGCAAGACCTTCCCATTGGTGATGCTCAACGAATCCGCTTATGTGGCGATACGTTCACTGGCGGACGCTCTCGGCTGGAGCATCCACAGCGCGACCGCCGGACAGGTAAACTTGAGCGCCGATGGGAAGAGGCTAACCCTGGCAAGTACGTTGGTCGGCGGCAAGGGGCATGTGGCATGTCGGGATTTAGCCGGTGCATTAGAATTGCCCATAGAGTGGGACGCACAGACCCGCCGGATTACGATTGGCTGACGGCGTGACGGGCATCCTTCGACATCGCGGGATGCCCGGTCTCCGCTTTTAGAACTCGGCGTTGCCGGGTGTGCGCGGGAAGGGGATGACGTCGCGGATGTTCTTCATGCCCGTCACGAACATCATCATCCGCTCGAAGCCCAGCCCGAATCCCGAATGGGGCGCGCTGCCGTAGCGACGCAAATCCAGATACCACCAGTAATTGCGCTCATCCAGCCCCAGCTCGCGAATGCGCCGCAGCAGCACTTCGTACCGCTCTTCGCGCTGGCTCCCCCCGATAATCTCCCCAATGCGCGGCACCAGTACGTCCATCGCCCGCACCGTCTTCTCGTCGTCGTTCAGGCGCATATAGAACGCCTTAATCTCCTTCGGGTAGTCGGTGACCACCACCGGGCGTTTGAACAGCGTCTCGGTCAGGTAGCGTTCATGTTCCGTCTGGATATCTGCCCCCCAGCGCGGCGGGTACTCGAAGTTCTGCCCGGACTCCTGCAACAGTTTGATGGCTTCGGTATAGGTGATATGCTCAAAGGGCGAGTTCAACACGTGCTCCAGCGTGGAAAAAACGCTGTCGTCGATCCACTTGTTGAACAGCTCCAAATCTTCATGGCACTCGTCCAGCACGGCAGCGATGAGATATTTCAGGAACTCCTCCGCCATCTCGCGGTTGCCGTCCAGGTCACAGAACGCCATTTCGGGTTCTATCATCCAGAACTCGGCGAGGTGACGCGGCGTGTTGGAGTTCTCCGCGCGGAAAGTCGGACCGAAAGTGTACACATTGGTGAACGCCAGCGCGAACGCTTCTGCCTCCAGCTGCCCGCTGACGGTGAGGTAGGCAGGCTTGCCGAAAAAGTCCTGCGAGTAGTCCACTTGCCCGTCCGGCGTGCGCGGCAGGTTCATCAGGTCAAGAGTGGTGACTCCGAACATCGCGCCCGCGCCCTCGCAGTCGGAGGTGGTGATAATCGGCGTGTGCACGTAGATGAAGCCCCGCTCCTGAAAGAACCTGTGGATGGCGAACGACAGCACGTTGCGGATGCGGAACATCGCGCCGAAGGTGTTGGAACGCAGGCGCAGGTGCGCAATCTCGCGCAGATACTCGAACGAGTGCCGCTTTTTGGAGAGTGGGTAGGTTGCGGCGTCTGCCGGTCCCAGAATGGTGATGGACCGCGCGCGCAGCTCCACCGGTTGCCCGGGCGCAGGGGACTCGACCAGCGTGCCCTTCACCGACACGCACGCGCCTGTGGTGATTTTGGAGAGCTGCTCGTCGCTGAGAAGACCCTCCTCGATAACGACCTGCAGGTTGCGCAGGCAGGAGCCGTCGTTGATCTCCGCAAAGGAGATGCGTCCCACATCGCGCCGGGTGCGCACCCAGCCATTCACCGTGAGTTCCGAACCAATTGGCGCCTGCAACGCCTGCTTCACGCGGACAAAGGATTCTATCATTCCGAAACCACCTTCCGCAAGCGAGTTGTTACCGCTCATATTGTAACATGTACGGTGCAGCGCAAGAAAGGTCAGCCCCCTCACTCAAACACCAATTCGTACTCCGAGATGCCGCTCAGGTATAGCCTCGCCATTTTGTATGCCAGCTAGTCGGTGCCGAGCTCCGCCGGGTCGCCGATGCCCTGCGGGTACCATCTGCCTCCGTCCAGCGTCCGCCGTTCAGGGTGTTGTCGAAAAGGATGAGATGCTTCGCTGACGCTCAGCATGACAAGAATATGTCATCATGATTGTCATTCTGAGTGAAGCGAAGAATCTCTAAGAACATTAAGCCAACGGAGATACTTCGCTGACGCTCATCTCGACGGGAAAGCATCGTATTGCCGTACGCTCCGCGCACAACCCGACTGACAACGTCGGAGATGTTGGCTGAAAACTCCGTGAGGCAACCCCAGCCCGACTCTCCAGTCTGCTACGGCGATGGCTCGCGCTCCAGCTTCTGCTTGTCGATGATGTCGCAGGGGATGGGCACGAGTTTGGGAACCGGCTCACCGCGCAGGTGTTTTGCCACCATCTCCACCACCGTGCTGCCGATTTTGCGTGGAAACTGCACGGCGTCCGCCTTGAGTGCGCTGCCCCGCAGGATTTCCCGCCGCGCTTCGGGGTCGCCGTCGTAGCCGACGATAACCACGTTGGTGCGTCCCATGCTCTCCACTGCCTTCAGCGCGCCCAGCGCAGTGCTGTCGTTAATCGCGAAAATGCCTGCCAAATCCGGGTGCTTCTGCAGCATGGTCTCGGTGACCGCCATCGCTTTGTCGCGCACTCCGTCGCCGGGTGGGCGGTCAACCACCTGAATGCCCGGGTATTTGGAGATGGCTTCCATGAAGCCGCGCGTGCGATCCTGCACGCTGGTCACCACCGGGTGGTCGATAATCACCACTTTGCCCTTCCCGCCCAGCAGCTTCGCCAGATACTCACCTGCCAGCCTGCCGCCCTGCACATTGTCCGATGCCACGTGGCACACCACGTCACCGCCCTGCGCGGCGATGTCGGCGGTAAACACCGGTACTTTGGCGGCATTCGCCTTCTTCACCGCGCCCGCGATGCCCGCCGAGTCCACCGGACAGATGATAAGCGCGTCCACGCCGCTGGTCAGGAAGTTTTCTACCTGCGCGGTCTGGTCGGCAAGGTTGAACTCCGCGCTCTGGATAAGCAGTTCGATACCTTCCTTCTCTGCCGTCTCGCGCATCGCGGCTTCCAGCTCCTGATAGAAGGGGTGCTGCTTGGTCAGCAGGGTCACTCCCACCCGCCACTTCTTCTCTGTAGTGGGGGTACCAGTCTGCGCTTGCTTTTTCGCGCAACCGGCAACCAGCAGGGCAGCGATCAGCAGGGAAATCAGCGTCTTACCACGCATGTGTTGTCT
>JAPWUZ010000256.1 GCA_028275265.1 Armatimonadota bacterium
CGGTATGAAGACGACCCTAACCGATTCATCAATGAGTATATCTGGACTACCTACCGCCAGCGACTCACCTCTGCCCCTACCATGAATGACCTGCTGTGGCTTCCCCGCGAATACCGGCTGGAACGCTTCCCTACGCCCGCTCTTGGTCGGCTGCTGTACCGAACCCAGAACGACCCCTTCTCGCTGGACGGGAATCTAGAAAGTTACGGAGTAGACTGGGACAGCCCCATTGACTATGTGTACGCGCAGAAGAACCAGCAAGCCATCGCGGGGCTATACGAAGACCTTGCGCAACTGGCGAAACTGGCGCAACGCTTTACGGTGAATGGCGAAGAGTGTGTGGCGTGGCGCAAACCGCTGGAGGGTGACTGGCGACCGCAGTTCGGCAGAAACGTGCCCACCCTGCACAACGTGAACAACTGGCTCATCGCGCTTGCTTTTCTGGACGCCTACCGGAATGAGCGCAACGCCGAGTGGCTGCCCATTCTCGACGGCGTGGTGCGGTGGAGTAAGTACACTCTCTACACCCGCAACTGCTATCCCGACGTGCCCGCTGCCATGTTCGCGTGGGACGCCGCGCCCATCGCCAGCTTCCTGCTGAAATATCACTTCACCTTCCGCGATGACCCACAACGGCAGTCGCTGGCGGACCTTGCCCTGAAGCTCGCGCATAGCCTCGTCTATCGCTGCCTGCCCATCTTCGCCTCCGATAACAATCCAGAAGATGATATCGACGCTTCCTTTTTCATGGAACCCAATTCGGGGCTACCCTGGCTGGGTGCCGCCTGCGCCAATGAAATCTGGGAGACGGCGGTGGGCGTGTTGCTGACTTACGTACATACCGGAGACCCCGTGCTGGGGCACTATCTGCGCGGCATGGTCGAGCGGTTTCCCCTTCTCTTCCGCGACGAGATGTATTCGTCGGTCGCCGACTACGGCAACGCTTTCGCCGAGCGATACGGGCTGTACGACGGTGCAGAGCAGCCACCCGGCACACGCAGCAGCTTCGGTGGCCTGTGGGGCGGTCTCGAAAAACTCATCTACCCGATTGCCGGAACGCAGGTTCGCGTCGTCTGTGGAGAGAAAGCGGCGATGGCTTTCAACATTCGGGGCACACACACCGACATCGCGGAGTATCGCCCGGCGAAAAACGGCAACCTCGTCCTGCGACTGAAGGGCAAGCCACCCGCTGCCGATGCTGACGGGAGATACGACGTGGTGCTTACCTGTCCCCTGATGAACCTGCGCGACAAGAAGGTTCTCATCAACGGGGCGGAAGCGCAAGCGGTGGAACGGTTCCCCGAGCGCGACGATACCGTGCTGGTACGCGGTGTCAGGGATGGGGACCAGATCCAGATTGGAGAGGTTTCTGAGCAAACTCCTGCCGTAAACTTAAACATCATCAAGCCTCGGCAGGTACAGGAAAACGTGCAGACGCCCGGCTTCGAGCCGATTTCGCTGCTTGAGCGGGCAGATGTGGTCATCAACCTGAACTGGGATGACAACCGCAGTATGGCGGGCTTCTTCGGCGGCGTGCGCACGATATGGGGTGTGCCCTTCGTGCTGCTGGAACCTGCCCTCAACGGGGGCAAAGCCGCCACCCGACAGCCGGTGAGTCTTGCGCACAAAGCCACGATGCTTTTTGCCCTCATTTCCGGCGAGCCGCAGGCACAACTCCGGCTAACCTATGCCGACGGCACTTCCGAGACGGTATCTCTGGAGAGTGGCGTACCCGCGATACAGGGCTGGCCTCCCATATTGCAATGGAGGTTGTGGATGGTGTCACAGCCTCTCAAGGGCGAGCTGCGGACGGTGACTCCACAAAACGGCTCTCTGTTTGCGCTCACCCTCAGTAACCTTCCCGAGGAGCAGCTGCGCCCCACGCTCGCGTTATTGCAGCAACAACGCGAAGAATACCGGCAGCGCCAGCAGGCTCTCAAGCGATGGCAACAGGTAGTGGACAAGCTCAAGCCACTCGGTAGCATAGCTGTCATTCCTACTCCGGGCGCGTCGCCACAGGGTCATCCTTTGTATCGGGCAATCAATCGAGCGGGGGCGACGGACCTCTTGCGCTTGCTCTCCCCGCACGAGCTGGTGACGCCCGGCGTTTTCAACCCCATGCGCTTTCCGCTGGCGTTCTATCTGGGCGGCGAGAATTACTACCAGACGGTACGCGAACCGCAGGACGGAGATCGAGCGATGGTCAACTACCTGCGGAACGGCGGTACACTGCTGGTCTCGCCGACTCAGCCTTTCCCGTTTTACTACAACGAACGGGGCACACCGGTGGTCTTCGCCCCCGCAATCGGGATGCCCATCAGTGGCAGCGGTGCGGAAGGGCGCGAGGACATGATACAGGGCAAGCAGGTACGTGGCTGGGAGAAACCACCACAGGGTGTCTCCCTGCGCTTCGTGCGAAACCCCAAACAGCAAATTGTCACCAGCCTGCCGGAAGAGTTCCCCTTCCCTACCGAGGGCGACCTGCGGTGGCGACCGATGGTCAATATCTGGAACGAACAGGAAGCGCAGTATACACCCGTCCTCACCCTGAAGGACAGCACGGGCAAAGAGTATGGTGAAGGCATCGCACTGGTGGAGTTTAAGAGCGGTGAGTTTCGCGGAGCGCGAATCCTCTACATCTGGCACCGCCTCATCGCTGACTCCGAATCGGCGGTCAACATTCTTTCCGATGCGCTCGGCTATCTTGCCACCACCACACCACCCCCACCAAAGCAGGTGGTGGTTCCCCAGGCAGCTGCCCCTCCCATCATCGATGGCAAGCTGGATGAGGCGGTGTGGCAGAACGCGGCACAGGTGGAACTGAAGTGGCGATTTAACCCTGCCAACGCCCCCGCGCTCATCGCCCTCACGCCTACCGTCCGTACGACCTCCCGCTTGCTGTGGGACAAACAGTTTCTCTATGTGGGCTTCGATTGCGAGGACCCCGATGTGTGGTCCGTTTACACGCAGCGGGATGCTTGGGTGTGGGAAGGTGAGGCGGTAGAGGTCTATCTGGACCCCTCGGGCAAGGGACAGAACTACAAAGAGATAGACCTGAACCCGTTGGGTGCGTTGATTGACCTGAACACCCCCGAAGCAAAAGAGGGCAACCCGGGCGACGTGGAGCAAAATGCCCGATGGAATGCGAGCGGATTGCGCTGGGCAGTCTCCATCAACGGTACAGTGAACGAGCGCAACGACCGCGATACCGGATGGACAGCGGAACTGGCAATACCGCTGAAGGAGGTGCTTGCTGAGGGAGAACAGGTATACGTAGGAGACGCATGGCGTGCGCAGTTCTACCGCATCGAACGCCCGAAGGACAGCACTGAAGCTACCGCGGAGTTTCAGGCGTGGTCCCCGACGGATACCTTTCATCGACCGGAGCGTTTCGGGGTTATCGTGTTTGCGGGTTCCACGAAGCGAGTGGATTTCTCCATGTATCGCCCCGGCAGCGATGGCTCCCCCACCTTTACGGTCAACTCGGGGACGTGGAAGATACAGGAGGGGGTTTACGAGGGCAGGAACTGTATCGAGGACGGCTGGCTACCGCGCGGTGCGCGCACAGGCGATAGCACGTGGAGAGACTATACGGTCAGGATACGTTATCGCCTTATCTCGCGAGGGTCTGACTGGCGCGACGGCTTCTGGGTGGGATTCCGCTACGGCGAAGAAGCCTGCTATGCCTTGCTGTTAACCGGTCGAGACGCCCAGTTGCACAGGGTGCCCATCGGCAGAGCATACGATGGCGACCGGCAGAACCTGACCTCAGCCTCGTTCACACCGGACTCGGAATGGCACAACCTGCTCATCCGTGTGCGTGGGGGCAGGATCGAGATAGAACAGGACGGCAAGCCGCTCATCCAGTATGTGGATGAAAGCCCTCTGGTTGCCGGGGGAGTTGTGCTGTGCGCGCGGAAATGGTCGGGAAGCACGGGGGATACGGTGGTGCAGATTTCGCAGTTCGAGGTGGAATAAG
>JAPWUZ010000257.1 GCA_028275265.1 Armatimonadota bacterium
CAGGGGCTTGGGCACGTCAAATACAAAGAAGGAAACACGGAGGTAGATGTCATTGCCAGCCAGTTTGATCTGGTGGGATACGACATTGACAACTACCCCAACCTGCTCAACCTGCTGAACGACAGCGCAGTGTACAATGTGTCCGGTTTAGCAGGCGGGACGGGCGACATGACCAACGTGTTCCAGTGGCGGGCTACCATAGGGTTTGGTCAGGAGCTGCGCGGTAGCCTCACCAAGGTGGTCACTCTCAATACCCCGCCACCCGGACCCGTCATCCCTGAGCCGGGCACATGGGCACTGATGCTCAGCGGTCTGGCACCGGTCGCGCTGCGCCTGCGCAAGAAGGCTTAACGAACCGGACGCTCCTTCCTCCCTCATCCCTCTCCTGAGAGCAGGAGAGGGATTGTCTTTTTTGTGGCTCTCGCCTTTGCAGGTGAAACCTGCCGTGCGGGCGAGACGTGGTTCAATTGGCGTTCTGCACGTGGAAGTCGAAATGGATGGGCTCGTGTGTCGTCAGATGTCGCTGGATTTCCTTGACTCGCACGGTATGCAGGTGGTTAGAGCCGTTTTGCAGGTTCAGTTCCAGCACGGCTTTGTTCTTGCCTCCCTGCTGCACGATGCTATCCATGACCTCGCGCACGGGAACCAGCAGCTGCAGAGGCTCTATGCCTTTCCCGTAGAGACAGGCCGTCGCGTAGCCTTTGCGTCGCCACTCCTTGCGCTGGCCTTTGGTCAAGCCGTGATGCACCATTGCGCTGATAGCCATCTCACCACCTCCCTTGCCAAGGTTTCTACACCGCGCGCCGCAGGCGCAGCGCGTTCGTTACTACCGATACCGAACTCAGGCTCATCGCCAGTGCGGCAAGCATCGGGCTGAGATAGCCCATCGCTGCCAGAGGGATACCCAGTACATTATACACAAAGGCGAAAAAAAGGTTCTGGCGTATCGTGCGTACGGTAGCGTGTGACAGCTTCAGGGCGGTTACCACCCCGCGCAGGTCACTGCCCAGCAACGCGATGTCCGCACTTTCCAGTGCCACGTCGGTGCCTTCACCCATCGCGATGCCTACGTCCGCCTGTGCTAAAGCGGGCGCATCGTTGATGCCGTCCCCCACGAATGCCACCTTGTGTCCCTGCGCTTGCAGCGTGGCAATGGCGTCCGCCTTACCCTGTGGCGAGACCTCCGCAAGAACCCGTACGGAGGGGATACCCGCCTCTTCGGCGATGGCTTCGGCAACCACCCGCTGGTCGCCCGTGACCATCCAGACCTCCATGCGCAACGCATGCAACTGCGCGACCGCCTCGCGTGCGGTGGGATGCAGCTCATCGCGCAGGGCAAACGCCCCAGCCGCTTCGCCATCGATGGCTGCCAGCACTGTGGTGTAGCCCTGCGATTGCAGGGTGCGTATCCGTTGCTGAGCCTGTGGGTGGATGGCTATTCCCTCTTCTCCCAACAGACGCGCAGAACCCACCACCAGGCGACGCCCTTCGACCTCTGCGATGACCCCGCCGCCGGGGATAGCGCGAAAGCCGTTCGCGGCGGATAGTGAGATTCCCTGTTGGCGAGCCAGTTGCACCACCGCCTGCCCGAACGGGTGCGTGGAGCCAACCTCCGCCGACGCGCAGAGCCTCAATAAATCCTCTTCTGGCATCCCGTTCCATGTCTCCAGATGGTGCACCTGCGGCTGGCCCAGAGTCAGCGTGCCCGTTTTATCCAGAACGACCGTATCCACCTGCCGCGCGCGTTCCAGTATTTCCGCATCCTTCACCAGCACGCCCAGTTCGGCGCCCCTGCCTGTGCCCACCAGCACTGCGGTCGGCGTCGCCAATCCCAGCGCACACGGGCAGGCAATCACCAGCACCCCCACCGCGTGTATCATCGCCGTCGTGAATCCCGCTTTCAACACCAGAAGCCACACCACAAACGTGCCCAGCGCAATGACCAGCACGATGGGCACGAACACCGCCGCGACGGCGTCCGCCAGTCTTTGCACAGGAGCCTTTGCCTCCTGAGCCTTTTCAACTGCCCGCACAATCTGTGCCAGCATGGTATCTGCACCCACCCGTTGCGCACGTATCACCAGCACGCCGTCGGTGTTGATGGTACCGGCGGCAACGCTATCACCGACCCGCTTCTCCACCGGCACGCTTTCGCCGGTCAGCATACTTTCGTCTACCGTCGCGAAACCGTCCAGTACCTCGCCGTCCACCGGTACCGCTTCCCCGCTACGCACCCGCAGCAGGTCTCCCACCTGCACCGCCGAGACGGGCACACGTTCCTCCTCGCCATCGCGGATGCGTGTGGCTTCCTGTGGAGCGAGGCGCATCAACCGTTCAATCGCCTGACGGGCACGTCCCTTTGCCCGCGCCTCCAAATACCTGCCGAATGTGATGAGCGTGATAATAACCGCTGCCGTCTCGTAGTACACCGCGCCGCCCATCCAGAACGTGGCGACCACGCTGTAGAAGTAGGCGGCAGATGTGCCCAGCACAATCAGCGTTTCCATGTTCGCGCTGCGGGCGCGCAGAGCGTGCCACGCCTTGATGTAGAACGGCGCACCGATGACGAACTGTACGGGAGTAGTCAGCGCGAGCTGGAGCAGTTTCAGCGTGTAGGAAGGATGGTGCACCGCCATACTGAACACGAAGACGGGCAGAGTGAGTACGAGGCTAACAAACAGCCGACGGCGAGCGGTTTGCAGCTCCTGCTCGGTGCGCTGGGAAGGCAGAGGGGCAGGGGTTTCTGCGGTAATGGGCTGTGCGGTGTAGCCTGCCATCTCTACCGCTTCCAGCAGCCGTTCCAGCGGTACCGCGCCCGGAGCGGCTTGCACGGTGGCGCTTTCGGTCGCGAGGTTGACAATCGCTTCCTGAACGCCCGGCACCCGCTTCAGCGCGCGCTCCACCCGCGCCACGCACGCCGCGCAGGTCATGCCTTCGATATGCAGATGAATGGTTTGTTGAGACATCTCCGTGCCTTTGCCTGATCCGACGCTATCCGATTATACCTGCTGCCAGCAGGAATCGGTGCGGGCAATGCCCAAAAGCTTTGCGACAATACAGACTGGCTGGTGCAGATACGAAGGGGGATAACCACAGCGTGAGAAGGGATGCACTCACTATCACCATAGTGCTGTTCATCGCACTCTTGGCGGCGGGTTGTGGCAAGAGGCAGGCTTCCGCGCCGCCCTCTCAGAACGTGTTGCGCTACGCGCTCACCACCGAACCCACCACCTTTGACCCCGCTCTGGTGCGGGATGGTCCCACCATCGATATGCTCTTCCACGTCTACGAAGGACTGGTGCAGTGGGATGAGAACAACCGCCTGCAACCCAATTTGGCGGAGAGCTGGAAAATCAGCAATGGCGGGCGTACCTACACCTTCCGCCTGAAACAAGGGGTGAAGTTCCACAACGGGCGCGAGGTGACTGCGGAGGACTTCAAGTACTCTATTGAGCGCGCTTGCGACCCTGAACTGGCTTCGCCCGTCTCCGCCACCTACCTGAACGACATCGTGGGCGCACTGGATAAGTTGAACCGCAAAGCCAAAGAGGTGAAGGGCGTGGAGGTGGTGGATAAGTACACCCTTCGCATTACCATCGACCATCCGAAAGCCTATTTTCTCGCCAAGCTCACTTACCCCACCGCCTACGTGGTCTGCCGCGAGGCAATTGAACAGGACGGGGATGAAGTGAACGGCAGACGCCTGCGCATCAATGAGCGATGTGCTATCGGCACGGGACCCTTCAAGGTGAGCCAGTACGTCCCCGGCTCGAAGGTGGTACTCACCGCGAACAAGGACTATCACGGTGGTGCGCCTAAGCTGGACGGCATCGAACGACCCATCGTGCTGGATGCCAGTACCCGCCATGCCATGTACGAGCGCGGTGACCTGGACATCGTGGACGTGCAAAAGGGAGACCTGCTGCGCGACCAGCAGGACCCCGTGCTGAGCAAAGAGCTGCGCAC
>JAPWUZ010000258.1 GCA_028275265.1 Armatimonadota bacterium
TCGTCCACGACTCGGCAGGAGTTCCGCCCCAGGCGGTTTCGATGACTCCCACTGGCACTTTCAGCGCACGTTGCAATTCCCGTGCGAAGAAGTAACCCACCGCCGAGAAGTTGCGCACCGTTTCGGGCGTGCATGGCTGCCATGCACCGCCGCTCAGGTCTTTAAGTGGACGGTCGGCAAGCGCTTTGGGTACCACGAAGAGCCGAATCTGCGGGTTGTTTGCCTGCGCGATTTCCTGCTCGGCATTGTTGGAAAGCGCGACGGGCCACTCCATATTGGATTGCCCTGAAGCCACCCACACTTCGCCAACCAGCACGTCATTAAGCACCACTGTGTTGTTGCCCCGGACGGTCATCTGGAAGGGACCTCCCGCGGGCATCGGCTTGAGCGTGACGCGCCATTCTCCGGTGTCACCGGCAACGGTGCTTACCTTCTGTCCGCGGAACTCCACTGTGACCTTCTCGCCGGGTTCTGCGGTGCCCCACACAGGAACAGGTTTGCCCCTTTGTAGCACCGCATGGTCGCTGAATATGCGTGCCAGACGCACGTCGGCGAACGCATTGGCTGCGAGCAGCAGCCAGAATCCCGTGATCCACACCCAGGCACTTCTCGAACGCATATTGACCTCCTTTATCGAATGGTAATCTCTACTTCCGTTTCGCCTTGCACCTGCAGGATCAGATTGCCACCATCGTGCAGGAACTGGTGTGGGCTGGCGAGAGCCACCGATTGCCCGTTCAGCTTGACCTGTGGCTGTCTGGTCAGCCCGTTCACCAGCACGTAGTATGGTTTATCTGTCCAGCTTTTAACCTCGAACTTACAACTGCCTTTGCGGTCGGCAAGTACCGTGATTGTGCCGGGCGCGTGGATAATCGTCCCGTTGTTGCGCAGCACCCGGTAATCGTAGACCGCGGGCAGGTTATACAGGCGGACGGCATTTGCCTGCACCGTACCCGGGTTAATCGCCGGACCATCACTGCGCTGTTCGCGCAGGTGGTAGAAATCCGGCAAGCAACCCTGCCGGTCGGGGTCGTCCTTCCATGTGTGCTGGATGCCGGCAGCGGTGATGCCGTCGGCAATGCGCTTCCAGTGCGCTTTTGGCTCCAGGCGTGCCAGCCAGTACAGGGCATCTGCATACACCAGCCCGCACCACTGCACGGGTTGTCCAAACCATACGGGCGCGTGCCAGTTGGTCGCCCCTAAGACGGCAATGGTGCTGTAAGGTCCGACTGGCTGTCCTGTAGGGTTGATGAGGTATGGGAAGGGCACACCTGTCCATGCCCAGTAGCGTGCTCGGCGCAGGAACTCCGGGTTACCCGTGAGCTCGTAGCCGATAACGTATGCCTTCACAATGTGCGCGGATGCGAGAATATCCGGCGTATGGAGAGGCATCTCCCATGTCTGCGCGCCACGCGGCACGGTGTTGTCAAATCGCTTGAACTGTTCCAGCCGTCGAAGTCCTTCTGCTATCAGCTCCCTGTCGCCGCTGTACAGTGCCATTTCCAGTAGGCGGACCAGCACCGCCGCTGTGAGTCCGTTTGCGGTGCGCTCCCAGTGCGTACGGGCGTAGTCGGTACCGCCAGGACGCGGTTCGTAAAGCACTGTGCCATCTGGCTGGAACGAGCGCAGCAAGTCGCGCCCACTGCGGCGGGCGGCTTCGATGCTTTCGGGCACTGCGCCGTATAGCAGAGGAACCACCGGAAACGCCACATGCGACACCCGACTGAACAGATACTGCTCTTTGGGCACAACGGCAATGGCTTCCTGTGCCGCCTGGCGCAGCCGACGGGCAATATCGCTTTGCCGGATATGCGCGGCAATCCACTCCATCCACATCGCCGCATCCGCTGCTGGCTGAGGGTTAAAACCGGGCCAGTAAGCATGGCGGTAGAGGTTACCTTCCCGTATCTTCGAGTCCAGCCATCCTGTTGCCGCCAGTCTGAGATATTCCTGTGCATCCAGTCCGGTATCGGGCACGGGTGGCAATCCGCGTAGGCGTACATACTGCTGTACTGCCGGAACGACCGTATCGCCTTCGCCACCGATAATGGCCGCATCCAGCACCAGCGGCGTGTTTGCGGTTAAGGTTTCGGGGAAGTAGGGGAGGAGGTTGCCTTCTTCGCGGTTATCGCCATTGGAGCCGGGGTAAAGCACACCCATCACGTGCCCGCCAGACCGGAAGATGCGGTCCGGGGAGTCGAATAGCGCGCTGAAGTGACTGGAAGGTTGCCAGATGATACCTACATATCGCCCCTGCGCCTGAACCACCATCAGCGGGGCGGTAATCTTCACGCTGTCGGGAACCTGCCGTTTGGATGCAGGACCGATAATGTCCGCTTCTGAGCTGCTCGGCTCGTTCTCCAGATACTCGAGCCCGGCGAACAATGCCTGTCCCTTTTCGCTTCCGAAGGAACCTACGCCCGGGAAAAGCACCAGCATGGGCAGGAAGTACACCTGTCGGTCGCGGTTCACGATGACGACCGTACGCACGTCTACCGTGTCCTTTTGCGCGGATGGAGCAAAGACCTGTTCGATTTTCCATGTTGCGCCATCGGGGTCGCGGAAGGTGCGGGTTATTCGCACCCTGTTGCCCTCTTTAGCCAGCGAAGCGGTTGCCACCTCATGCAGTGACAACCAGCGTGCGGTGTCTCCAGCGTCGTAACACAGCTGTGCCCTGTTCCACCCTGTTGCCATCGGCTGACCTTTTACGGAGACCAGCGGTGTATCCGCGCGGTCAGGATGGAAGGATACTTGCAATGCGCCGGAGGTTACTTTAGGGGCATCCGCCGGTATGGTTTCTACTGCAGGAGGTTGCCACTGCGGCGATGATGGTGTGATGCGCGGCGCGAAGCGTATGTAGGCTATGGTGCATTTGCCGGATGTGCCCGGTGGGTCTATCCGTATCCACGCGCGGGGACCCAGAGCGGGCAGGGGCATTCGCAGTGTCACCCAGTCGGTCGTGTTGACGAAGCGGCGCGCCGAGCGTTCTTCAGCAGTGCCCTGTCCCTCCCTCGCGTAAAAGATTTGCAGTGTACCGGTTTGATCGCTCTTCAGGCGAATCTCCAGCCAAAGCGGGACGTTTTCAGGAAACTGGCGCACGGGACCATGCGTGTAGGGGTCGTATCCGCCGATTTCGATGACCATGCCCTCGGGCGAATGGCTGATGCGTGAGATGTGGTGTGTGGGTTGCCATTCGGCGACGGTTCCGGCATCGGTGAAGTCGAAGGCGGGTAGTTCTTGAGGAGTCTGTGCAGAGCACGCCGCGCACAACAGCGCGCAGGCAATGAGGAAAGCCGTGTAGACAGGCAACACCATCGGTTACGTCTCCTTATATTAAGGCAGTTTTACAGGAAATTCTATTCCGTAGCATCGCATGGTTTCCCTGCCAGAAGCCCAACCACGAGGGTACCGGTAACGACCCCGCTTCCCAGCAACGACAGATACAGTCCCGTACGGAACGTATCGGGTTCGTAGCGCCAGAGCACGCGCGAGTTGGGAGCGGCTACGGTGACCACACGAAACATGCCGTCGAAGATACGGTAACGATGGGATTTACCGTTGACCCATACCTTCCAGCCCGGATAGGCGGTGTCGGCAAGCACCAGGTCACCGGCGGGTACATTTGACATCTCTATTTGCTGAGGCGATAGGTCACACACGGGCAACCGTTCACCGGTTGCCGCCATCCACGCCCGCATCGGCTCAAAGGGCAGGGAGAACACCCGCCAGGTGTCGGCGGTTTTGCCTGTTGCCACCGCCCCGATACCTGCCCGTTGCAACTTCTGCAGTAGCCGACCATCCGGTGGCGACCGTTTCCACTCTTGTGCCAGGTGTATGTAGTACCTCACCGCTCGTTGGACTGCCACCGGCTCATAGCCCGATGCCTCAGACACTTCCCACATCATGCCCATATTGGAGCCGAGCATCTCCTGCCAGCGGCGCAGGTATTCGGG
>JAPWUZ010000261.1 GCA_028275265.1 Armatimonadota bacterium
AAGGGTGATACAGGCCTTCTGTGGCGCATTTTCTGCCTTGCCCTCTGCTCAAGGGTGCAGTATAATCTGTAAGGCAGAAGTTTTTTCACAGGAGACGGCAAACGCATGGCGGATGCGACCAATATCCCGAAAGTGTATGACCCCACGCAAGTGGAAGAGAAATGGTATCGCTACTGGAGCGAGAAAAACTACTTCGCGCCCAGCCGGGAACCGGGTAAACCGGTCTACTGTATCACCATTCCCCCGCCCAACGTCACAGGCTCTCTGCATATCGGACACGCGCTGTGCTATACCATCCACGATACCCTCATCCGCTGGCGCAGGATGCAGGGCTATAACACCCTGTGCGTGCCCGGCACGGACCACGCAGGCATCGCCACGCAGAACGTGGTGGAGAAGCAGCTGCGCCGCGAGGGACTCACGCGCCACGACCTCGGCAGAGAGAAGTTCTTAGAGCGCGTATGGGACTGGGTACGCGAGTACGGCGGGGTTATCCTCACGCAGTTCCAGCGGCTGGGATGCTCCTTCGACTGGAGCCGCACCCGCTTCACGATGGACGAAGGCTATGTGAACGCCATTATGGAATGCTTCGTGCGCTGGTGGGAGGACGGGCATATCTATCGCGGTAAGCGTGTCATTAACTGGTGTCCCCGTTGTCTGACCGCTCTTTCCGACATCGAGGTAGAGCACGAAGACCAGCCTTCGCAGCTCTATTACATCCGCTACCCGTTTAAGGACGGCTCCGGTTACGTGGTGGTGGCAACCACTCGCCCTGAGACGATGCTGGGCGATACCGCCGTCGCTGCCAACCCCGCCGACGAGCGATACCAGCACCTGTTCGGCAAGACCATCATCCTGCCGCTGGTGGGCAGGGAAATCCCCTTCATCGCCGACGACTATGCCAGACCTGAGTTCGGCACAGGAGCGGTGAAGGTAACCCCGGCGCACGATGCCAACGACTTCGAGTGCGGACTGCGCCATAACCTGCCGCAGGTGGTGGTCATTGACGAACACGGGCGCATGACCGCCGAAGCAGGCGAACGCTACGCTGGGCTCGACCCCTACGAGGCACGCGAGAAGGTGCTGCAAGACCTGCAGGAGCAGGGGCTGCTGGAGAAGGTGGAGGACTATGTGGTGCCCGTGGCGACCTGCGCCCGCTGTGATACCGTCATCGAACCGTTACTGTCGGAGCAGTGGTTCGTGCGCATGAAAGCCATTGCCCAGCCCGCCATCGACGCGGTGAAACAGGGACGCATCCGCTTTATTCCCGACCGCTACGCCCGCACCTATCTGGACTGGATGGAGAACATCAAGGACTGGTGTATCTCGCGCCAGCTGTGGTGGGGACACCGTATCCCCGTGTGGACAACCGAAGACGGCGAGTACATCGTCGCGCGGTCGGAAGAAGAGGCACGGCAGAAGGCGGGCGGCAAAGCCATTCAGCAGGATGAAGATGTGCTGGACACTTGGTTCTCCTCCGCGCTGTGGCCCCACGCCGTGCTGGGCTGGCCCGAGCAGACCGATGACCTGAAGACCTATTACCCCACGTCCGTGCTGATTACCGCGCGCGACATCATCTACCTGTGGGTGGCGCGCATGATTATGACTGGGCTGTACTTCATGAACGACGTGCCCTTCCGCGACGTGTACATCTACGCCACCGTGCTGGACGAACAGGGACGGCGCATGAGCAAGTCGCTGGGCACGGGGGTAGACCCGCTGGACTTGATTGAAATGTATGGCGCAGATGCTTTGCGCTTCGCCCTGCTGGTGCGCACCGCGAAGGGACAGGACATCCGCTTCGCCAGCATCCAGCACGGTAGGCACAGTCAGGTGGAGGAGGCACGCAACTTCTGCAACAAAATCTGGAACGCTTCCCGCTTTGTGTTGATGAATCTGGACGAGGAGTTCCGCCAGCGGTTCGACGGCGCGCTGCCTGCCGACGAGCAGATGAACGATATCGATCGCTGGATACTGAGCCGCCTAAACCACACCATCCGTACCGTCAATAACGCGCTGGAAAGCTACGACATGGACGATGCCGCCAAAGCCATCTACTCGTTCCTGTGGGACGAGTACTGCGACTGGTATATCGAGATGTGCAAACCGCGTCTGAACGCAGGCGGAAGCGAGCGCGAGGTTGCCCAGCGCGTACTGAGCGTGGTGCTGGAACATACCCTGCGTCTGCTACATCCCTTCATGCCCTACATCACCGAGGAAATCTGGCAGAGCCTCCCGCATGAAGGCGAAAGCATCATGGTCGCGCCCTTCCCGACAGAGCAGCCGCAGTGGAACGCGCCGGAAGCAGAAGCACGTATGCAACAGTTGATAGAGGCAGTGCGAACCATCCGCGCACTGCGCACGGAGATTGGATTCGACATCTCGCTGAAGGCGAATGTGTTTGTCGTGCCGTCCTCGCCGGAGGCAGGTGACCTGCTGCGGGAGTACGAGCCGGTGATTCGCACCCTGCAGCGAGTGGAGCCAATGACCATTGTGGAAAACCTGCCGGAGGGCGCCAAAGCGGTCGCCGCGCATTGTGAACTGGCAGATGTGTACCTGCAGCTGGAGGCGGTGGACCTGGAGAAGGAACGGCAGCGCGTGCAGAAAGAGATGGCTTCACTGGAGAAAGAGCTGCAGCGCGTCAACGGCAGACTGAGCAACGAGCAGTTCCTGCAACGCGCCCCGCGCGAGATAGTGGAGAAAGAGCGCGCGATCCAGGCCGAGCTACTGGAGAAGCAGGCGAAGCTGCTGGCGCGGCTCAAGCGGCTCGAATAGGGCACGAGTGGCGCGAACGGCGGTAACGCCGGTTGGGGCGTTATCGTCTATATTCGTGCGGAAAACCAAAAAGCGGACAAGGAGTATAACATGCTCGACAGAGGGATACTGTTGCTCGGTTTACTGTGGTATAGCGCTGGTTTTGTGAATGCACAATCGCAGGAGATCAACGATTACGTTCAGACTCGTCTGCACGACCTGCGTGCTACCGTCAAACAGCAGACCGCCAACCAGCGCGAGCTGGAGAAGATAAACAAGGATTTCGCCAACTCGTACCGTATCAAGCAGATGAGCGCCCACTATAAAGAGCCCTCCAAGATGCGTCTGGAGAGCAAGGTGGGCGTGGTCAACGTGGTGTACATTATTAACGGCAACCAGAAGCACGTCTCGGCAGGTCCCATCAAACACACCGACGACATCAGCAACGCGCCGGGCAAGCGACAATCGCTGATGGATTTCGGCATCCTGACGCCCAGCTTCATGAAGCTGGTCAACGCAAAGTTCCTGCGCTATGACCACGAAGGCGGCGTGCGCTATCCGGTGTTTGAGCTGACGTGGGCGAACTCCGACGACACTTCCAAACACATCGTATGGATGGACGGCAAAACCCGTACGGTGGTCAAGCGCCAGTGGTATAACCAGCAGGGCAAGCTGATGGCGACTTTTTACTACAAAAACCCGGTGGAAGTCGCACCCGGCATCTGGGTACCCACGCGGGTAGAGGTGTACAACGCCGAGGGCAAGCTGGGGGGCATCACCACCTACGTGGACCTGCACGTGAACGAAGGCTTGCCCGATAGCCTGTTCCAGTTTTAACGGCACAGCGGGAGTGTATCTCCTACACTCCCGCGAACGCGCTGAAGCCGCCGTCTATCGGAATGACCGCTCCCGTAACAAACGCGCTCGCCGGCGACGCCAGCCAGATAATGGTGCCTATCAGATCGTCCGGTTCGCCAAAGCGTCCCATCGGGGTATGTGCGATGATTGCCTGCCCGCGTGGAGTCAGGTTACCTGCTTCGTCCAGCAGCAGGTAGCGGTTCTGCTTGGTCAGGAAAAAGCCGGGCGCGATGGCGTTGACCCGCACTTTGGGCGAGTATTCCTGTGCGATATGCACCGCCAGCCACTGCGTGAAGT
>JAPWUZ010000026.1 GCA_028275265.1 Armatimonadota bacterium
CAGGCAGGTAGAGCAGGCTCATCTGTTCGCGCAGTCTGTCTTCATGCATCCTCATCGCTCCGACACTATAATATAGCATATCCGACCTCTGGCGCAAAGACCGTTGTGGCGGAAACGCTTGGTCACCGGCGGAGGCGGAGAACCTGCGTGGGTAGGTCTTGCCATGTGTTGCCCGCGACATTGAATCGCTACGGCACACCACAAGGTCAGAACAGGGGAATCGATGAGCAAGGGGGCAGACACCCTGCGTCTGCCCCCGTTCGGTTACGGCACGACGATGTCCGGATACAGCCGCGGGCTGAAGGTCTGGAAGAACAGGTCGCTGGTTCCGGTGCGCGTGCTGTTCCAAAACAGCCACACCTTCGGCTCGAATTCGTCCTTGAGCGCAAACAGATTGCTTTCGCTGGTTGCGCCCACCAACGGCACCAGTGCCTGCGAGCCTTCGGTGGCTTCGGAGGTCTCGTCAATCCAGCGCACCACGCCCACCACCGTGCGCGGTGAAGATTCCGGATTGCCCTGCGCGTCCAGACCGGTGTAGGTGATGCTAACCAGTTTGCCTTCGTCCGCTTCGGTGAAGTAGATGCGCCCCCGCGCGAAATCTACCTCCACCGGACCGATACTCGCGCTGATACCCGTGACCGACACCCCCGACACATCGGGGCGCCGCTCGCCCTGACCGTCGGTAACAATGGGCGTGAACACCGGTGTGGGCAGTTGCACGCCCAGACGCATGGTCTTCACCACGAACACCTCCGCCGGCGTGGAGCCAGTGGACTTGCGGTAGAACAGCCACAGCCGGTCCACAGGCGGCGACTGCGTCGGGTTGTTCAACACGGGCAGGATGTACTTCCAGCGCGGGTTCTGTGACTTCTCTAGCCCGCCGGTAGGTGCGCTGTTCGCCCCGGCGTAGAAGGCGATGGGCTGCGGCACGGGCACGCCATCGTTCGGTACCAGCGAGTTCCAGCCGTGATTGGCTGTCAGACGCATGGCGCGCGGCGTGTAATCCGCAAACACCACATCGGTGCGCGATGGCGCGCGATAGGGGAAGGTGACCGTGCCCGCCGACAGGTCGATCACCGCCTGCCAGTCGATTTGCGTGCGTGCGCTGTCGGTGTAGCGGGTCAGGTACAGGATGCCCGTGTTCGAGTCGTAGCGCCGGTCGTAATAGTAGTCACCCGATTGCTGGATGTCGCTGGCTGCCAGCGGGTGAGGGTCGCCCACGCGCCAGATGCGTATGCGCTGGTTGCGGTTCCATGACAGGTCGCGCGACATCCACACGTTGGTGGTACCGATGCGCTGTAGCACCTCCCCGCGCACGGGCGGCAGGTCCACCGGAACCAGTCTGCCGCCACCACCCAGCGTGAAGCGGGTGAGTATCAGCTCGTGGGTCTGTCTCGTCTTAGTGGAAGCCGTGTAGATGACATCCAGTGCGCCGAGGCGCGGGATAGCCAGAGGTTCAAAGGCGTTGGTCACCACCGCGGGCACCGGCAGTTGCTGGTCGCGCGTCCACGCGCTGGGGTTCAACGGGTTGCCCAGACAGGCGTTGTAGTAGATGGTGTAACGTCCGCTGGCGCCGCTGTACCAGAACATCACCGGCACACCGCCCACCACGACCACGCGAGGCTGGAAGCGCGGCAGGGCGGCATCGTTGCCCAGCGCGACGGGAGTGCCCGGCACACCGTTCACTATTGGCGCGACGAAGGTCACGTTCTCGGTCAGCACCACGCCGGTGTCCTGCCTCTTCGCGGCCTGCCCCTGCCAGAGCAGATAGGGTTGTCCGCCCACAACGAAGAAGGTGGGCGAGTAGTGTTTGATGGAGGACGGTATCACCGTACCGGGCTGGGTAGTGAACAGTCTACCGTACTTGTCGCGCACGGAGCTGTTCGTGGGGTCACGCGGGTATTCCACACCGCGCCCGCTCCACCATTGATTCGGTGAGGCGGCTGTCCACACCCCGCGCTGTGCATCGCGCGGCAGCACCGCAAGATGCAAGAACCATGCGTTGCTACCTGAAGGTTGTGTCTCGCGATAGGTGTCGCTGCCGTCCTCGGTCACGCGGTTGCGGCTCCAGTTACTGCTCCACGCCAGCAACATTCCATCGGGCAACATCAGTGCGGCCGGCTGTACGTTCGCCGCCAGGTAGCCCGGCTGACCGGGTTGCGGCGGGATACCCTGCCACACGGTGTCCACCTGAGGCAGAGAACCACTTGTCCAGCTGTTGGTCAGGCGCGATTCGGTCACCGTCACCTTCACGCGCATGGTAGGTTCGCTGACGGGCTGTGCCGGCTCATTGTTCGCCTGGATACCCAGCACATACGGGTTCCATGACGCTGCCTCGAAGATGCGGATGTAGTTGCTGTAGGTTCCCGCCGGCGTGCCTAGCGGAACCTGCACACTGACCAAGGGCTTAGATGTCGGCACATTGTCGAACGCGCCACCCGCTGCGCCCGGGTAAGGCTTGTCGGGAATGGAGAGCACCGTCGGACTGCTGTCCGGGCGTGGCTTGTGCAGCGTATGCATCCCCGGGAAGCCCTGATACTGCGGTGGGCGGAAGGTCAGCCACATCGGGTCGTAAACCAAGTCCAGCGAGGTAAACACGTTCTGCTGCACCACGCTGCCGTCCGGACGGCGCACCCAGCCTGCGGTCAGTGCCGGTTTGTGGAAGGTAAAGGTCGGATCGCCCAGCGGGCTGACCTCCCAGTAGAACGGGTTCACCTGGTCACTCACCAGGGTGATGGGCAACGGGTTCTGGAACACCGGATTGCCGCCTGCATCCAGATAGTCCACCGAACCCACGGCGCGCACGTTCAGCAAATTGACGTTACTCAGACTGCGCACCGTGAAGGGTTTCCACGCAGGCTTTATCGCCTGGTACCACGGGTTGGTGTTATACACCGGGTCCGCATCGGAAACGGGCGGGCGGAAGGCGAAGTTCGCCGGGTCGGGGTGTACCCCGAAGCCGTGCGGCACCGCGCCGATGTCCACCGTTTCTTCCTCTACCCGTAGACGCATGTCTGGTGGCACGCCCAGCGTGATGCGGAATTCGCGGTACGGCTCCTCGCGGGTAGCCGGAGGCGTTTGCCTCAGTGCCGCCCCGCCTGGCAGGTCCAGCTGCCCGTTGTTGTTCACATCCACATAGATGCGGATGGGTCGACGGATACGGGTAGCGTAACCGCGTGCCGTATACGGATTCGCTCCGTCGTAGCCAACCAGGTTCGCGGGCTGGAACTGTGGTACCTGCACACTGACCTCGCCCACGGTCGGAACCAGCGTCCAGCTGGTCCATTCGGGCTCTACGCCCACCGGGTCGGTAGGAGCTGCGAGTGCACCTCCGCGCGATGAGGCAAACAGGTCCGCACCACCGGCTGCCACCTTCACCGCCCGCTCGGGAATATCGGGATAGTCCACGCTGGTGTTCGGGATACTCACGGGCAGCTCGTCCCAGGGTAGCGGGTTAATCACCGCCAGAGAGCCGTCGTCATTGTTATGCCAGGCAACGACTGCGCGCTGTACCTTCACGCGCAGTGGGTCTCCACCCCGTAAGGCAACTTTGGACCGGTCGGCAATTTGTATCAGGCGCGCGCTACTGGCACCATGAGGCACCAGACCGATTTCCAGCTGCAGGAACTTGCCCGCATTGCCGTTCATGCTCAGCTCTTGAGGCACGGAGGTACCCACCACCGTTTGTCCAATCCAGCCCACTTCTAGGTTCGGATTGACCGTGCCATCCGGGTTCAGGATGCGCAGAGCCAGCGGATGGGCAATGGTGAACTCGAAATACGGCTCTGGTGTACGCTCCAGCGTCATAGTCGCGGTCTGTTGACCGCCGGCAGAGGTGGTCGTGGAGGTTACCCGCACCGCCGCGGCATAACGTGCGCCAGGCGTCCACGCATCGCCGTCCTGAGTGGGAGTGATGCGGAAGGCGTGATATGCCATCCATTTCTGCGCTGTCCCGGTATCGCTGCCGTAAGGAACAACCCCCACCGTGCGGTTCACCGTCGCGGCGCGGCTGCGCAGAGTGAGCGTGACCGAACGCGCAGGAGGCGTCAATCCCTGCATTCCGTAGGCAATCACGTATACCGTGTCGCCCCATTCGTAGCCCACTTTGCGTGTGTGCCCACCCGAAACCACTTCTTCCGGGGTACGGGTGCGTCGTTGCACGATGTCGGCGTACTCCTGAGCAGTAAAGACTTCCACCTGCAGACTCGCCAGATTCGGGCTGAGCAAAGCATCCACCAGCTCCGCGCCCGGAGGCTCACCCGGCGTCAGATAGCCGCCTGTAGGCGAGAACGCATAGATGATGCCGTCATCACCAGCAACATACATCCAGTTGTTGGCGACAGCGGGCGAAGCAAACACCTGCTCACCCAGCGTCTGCCAGCCCCACAGCACATCCCCGCGCACGTTAATCAGGTTGTTATTGTTGTCCAGCACCTGCCGGAAGGAGCCAGGGCCACCGTTAAAGGCGTTTAACGCCAGTACCTTGCCGTCCATCAAGCCGAACACTACTGCAGGCAACGGCGTAGCCCCCGTTGCCGAGCGGCTCGGGATAATCTGGGTGAACGTCATAGACGAATAGATTGCCGCACCCATCGAGCCACTGGCAGAAGCGACCGGATTGGCAGGGTTGGTCACGTCTTGCCATACCAGCTCCGTTTTGCCGTTGCCGATGCCCTGTGCGTCCAGAGCATAGACCGTGCCGCCCCTGTCGCCGATAAACACCACATCGCGCACGCCGGTGATGGTGTTCACCTGCGCCGCCACCGTCGGCGAGGAGTATATAAACGGCTCGACTGGCTGTTCGTCGCCAGCGGTACTCACCGGCGGTCGCTGTGCGTACGGCCACACCCATACGCGCTCGGTGCGCCGGCGTCCGGTGCCCTTCTCCTTCACGCAGTACACCCGCCCATCGGCGGCGGCGAAGTACACCTTGCCGTCGAACACGGCAGGCGTGGTGGAGATGGGGTCCAGTGGCAGTTCTTCCGGCAGCGCGGGGTCATCTCCCGAGGCAGGCTCATACTTGCCGGGGTAAATCCATCGCTCGGTGGTCGTGCCATTGTCTCCTTTGGCGTCCAGCGCGTACAAACGTCCATCCAGCCCTCCGACGAAAACGGTAGGACCTTCACCATCCGTACGGTTATACGCGGGGGACGACACGAACCCATCGACAACCGCCGCCTTGTCTGCTGCCGGATAAACCCAGATACGGTCGGTGGTGCCCGGGTTGCTCGTGCTGAAGTCGCCATTGCCGCTGGCGTCCAGACAGTACACCCGCCCGTTCGAGTTGGCCACATACACCCGCCAATCGGGGCTACCGCTCGTGCCGATGTTGACCACCAGCGGCGAGGAGTAACCGAACGAGCCGACCACAGGTCGCTCGTTCAGCGGTTCCTGCGGCCATACCCAGTACGAGAAGGTGGTACCGTCACCGTTGCCAATGGCATCCAGCGCGTACACCTTCCCATTATTCGCGGAGAAGAAGACCACCTGCCGGTCGACGACGGAGCCTCCCGACACGCGCATCGGCACGGTTTGCACGACAGGCGTGGAGAAGATGCCGCTGGCGCCGGTGCCCTGCTCCACGAACCGGGCGGCGTCGGCAATGACCACGCGCCCTTCGGTGACCTCTGTCGCAACACGGGTATAGTTGACCAGCTCCACGTAATTGGTGCTACCCCGTCGCATCAGATAAGTGCCCAGACTGAACCAACGTCCACCTTCTGTGTTCTGCGTCTGGTCCACCTCTACAACGGTATCGCCCTCTTCATGGTGAACGATGTAGCGGGCTACGGTAGTGCGCTTCACCGTGCCGTCATCCTGAGGCAGCCACACGTAAATCGTATATCGCGCCGTGTCCTTGCCGTTGGATGGCTGCAGGTCGGGCTGCCAGCGCACGCGAAGCCATGTGGTGGAGTCGGTGCTGCCGGTCACTGTGGTTTGCACGTAACTGGTGCTGAAGGGTTCGGGTTGCAGCGTCGCAGGTGTAGTCCAGCCTGCGTCCGCCTGGAAAGTGGGGGTACCGTCAGCGTCGTCCACCGTCACCGCACGTTGACCGGTGACGTTCAACGGGTACCGCCAGACCACTCGCCCCACGTTGTCAAAGCAATACATGACACCGATTTCCACGCTGGCGGTGGGGTCATCGTCAGCAGGAACCCGCTCGATGCGCCCGATGTATACCAGCTGCTCGGAGCGCCCGGGAGCCACCTGCAGTGTCGCCGCCACGGGCGAAGAATAGAACGCCCCCACATCGGGCATGAAGCGTACGCCGTCAAACACCACCAACCGACCGGCGTCATCAAAGTTGCCGTTCTCGTCGGTGTGGGTGGAGGTGTTGTAAGCGTAGACCTCCACCGGGCGACGACCATCAAAGGGGAACAACAAGTCGCTGCGAAGCAGGGTACGCTCCCATTTGCCCGTACTGGAGTTGTAAGTATACGCGGTGCTACCTGCTGTGCCCAGACGCACCCATCGTCCACCGGTTGTCTGGTTCACTATCAGGATAATCTCTTTGTAATCGCTGGCTCCCACAGGATAGCGGACTTTGACCACCGCCTCGCGGACGTTACGCCCGTTTGCCGTACCACTAGATGGGAACCACAACGCAATCTGATAGCGAGTCGGTTTGGCAACAAGCGGGTTGTAGGCAGAGTTATCCGGATCGAGTTCTGCGGGAGTGGCGTTGCGCCAGCGGACAACTACCGTCGCGCCGCTGGTGGGGTCATCCGCGTTGCTCGGATTGACCGCGCTGGCATAGTCGTAAGAGTCCCGGAAGCAATCGGTGACCGCATTGGTATCGGTAATGTTGATCGTGGTCACCGAGCCCTGTATCACCGCGTAATCGCCCGCGCGATTGACCCCATCGCGGTCAATCTCCAGGGTGATGCCCCTGTCCTGCTGCGCGGGCCACCACCAGCGCAGGTATGCCCTGCCCGGGCCGGCTTCCGTTGTCAGGTTCGTCGCCCCCGTACGCTGGGGGTCACGGCGGAACATCGGAAAGTCGTCCGCCCGAGCCACATACTGAATGAGCAGTACGCTTCCGATGACACAAGCCAGTAACCATCCTCTCGCTGTTGCCATGTTTATCCCAACCTCGCTTCACTCGGCAGTGGTCTGCTTGATTCTGTCCATGCTATTTGACGACCGGAGATGCCCGTTCGTTCGGAAAAGCACCGGCACCTGCCCTGCCCTCCGAACGGTTGCTCTGCCAGGGTCCAATCGCTAGAACGGCCTATCCGCAAAGAAAGGTGTATCCACCCGGTAGGTATCGCTGCTAACGACATCGCTCACGTTTGCCCAGCTTTTCACCCGCTTCGGCGTCCACCATACGATGTCTTCCGGTCGCATGCCATCGGTCAGGTAAGTATGCACACCGTCTATCTCGTTCTCGGTACGGGTCGCGCCCGGATTGTAGTTGCTGGGGTCTATCTCGAACACCTCGCCGTTGAAGCGACTGCTATCGGGCAATACCCCACGGTAGGCGTTGCATATCAGATAGTGACCGTTCGCCAGACGTACCGCGCTGACCGCCCACAGTGGAATGGCGCGGCTGATATAGGTGTCTACCGGCTGGGGTCCCCGAATGCGGTCGCGCAGATGGGTGAGGCTCCGGTAAACCTCATCGGTCAGTCTCCACTTGATGCGCCACTGGTTGGGGGCAAGGCGTTCGAGGTCGAACACCCCTTTGTCCGTCGCCAGCACGATATTGTACACGACCTCTCCCGTGCCGCTGTCGTAGCGCACAGGATAGACCTGCACGCTGTTGGGGCTACCGATAGGCACGCGGTTGTTCGAACCCAGAGGCTCGTTGGGCAGAAGCACCTCGCTGAAAGCCTCGGTGATGTCCAGTCCGCCGCCGATGGTGCGCACCATCACCGTGCCACCGACGCCCTCTTCGCCCGTTCCATCCGGACGCACCCGGTAATTCGCCACCGTCGCCACGAGTGTGAACACCGGTGCACCGCCTCTGTATCCTGAGACCACCCGCTGCACGCCCGTGTAACGGTACTTGCGCCGTTCAGCACCTTCCGCGCTTGTCCACAGCAGCTGCCGCGAGGCAATCAGCGGACCCACTGCGCCGGTGTTGCTGTCCGCCGCGTACCGGTCGATGACGTCCACCAACCGTCCGTTGCCCGTGTCGGCAATCAGATAATGCACCCAGTACTCCAGGTCCTGCGCATCTTCAAACGGGTTCAGGCGATTACCTCCCGAACCAACTCTGGGCACGTACTCCGCGTATACGCTGATGTCTTGGGGCTCCCGTAGCTCGTGCGGGTCACCCGGCGCCAGTGGAGCGGGCGGTTTGCTCAGGTCAGACACGTCCAGGCGCGGTGGGTTCTCGAAGCGACGCAACTCCGACTTCACATTGCCCGCCTTGTCTACCCACACAATGCGGTTGTTGCCCGTGTCCACGACAATCATTTCGTTCGCACTGGTGCGGTACACCCGTGCAGGGCGTGCCACTGATGTCGGGGTGATGCTGATAACAGGCGACGAACCACCGGAAGCGGAGCCCCACAGTTTGCTGGCGTCCATGCTCCATGCCACTTTGCCACCCGGGTCCATCTCCAGCAACCGGTGGCTATCGGCGATCAGCGTCATCTGCCGCTCGAACACTTTAATGCCCGTATCGCCTACCGCCGCCAGCAGCCCATTCGACGCCGCTACCGCCGCAATGCCCCGCGTCCCCACCTGTGCCCGACGCAGCTCGTTCAAAGTCGCCGTCAGCAAGTTGATGAGTGACGGTCCCCATGTCGCCGGGTTGGTGGGGTCATACCCGTAATCAGCGGGTTTGCCCAACGCGGGCCACAGCACGTGGTTCGGTTTGTCCGACTCTTGTGTGAGCAGGGGTACGTCGTCCCCCTGCTGGATACTGGGGTCGGTGGCGGTGGGGTCCGCAGAGACCGCGATCACTGTGGATACCTGCACGCCCGGCGCGTCCACCTGCGCCGACAGATACACGACGTCGCCCGCCACCACCGGTGATGCTTTCACCCGAACCGACGGAATGAACATGAACCATTTCAGGTTGCTGTATGCGGTAGGCTGGATGTAATACTGGCGAGGAGGCTCGCTGCCCGCGGTTACCACCACCAGAGTGGGCTGCGACAGGCTGAAGGCGAATATCGCGCCACCCCCACCTGCGCCCGGCATCATGTTGTTAATTGTAATAACGCCAGAGGCACGGTTCACGGAGTACTGCGCCGGCTGCACATAGGTGTACTGCGTGGTACCGCTTGCGCTGCGTATCACATCCACCTGCCGAATCTGCAAGGTGGCGTTGGCAGGGATAGCCACGGGGTTACCGTTCTCATCGCGCAGACGCAGATCCACTTTCGGGTTGTTCTGGAACGCCATCAGCACGGTGCCCGGGATTTCGCCTACCGGAGGACCAAAGTTCACTCGTGCCTCCGCGACCGCATAGGTGGTATCCCCAAACACGGCAGGAGGTGCGGTGAAGCCTCCGGGGCTCACACCTATCGGGGAAGCGAGCGGCGTGCCGAACAATGAGTGCTTCAACATCAGAGACGGAGGCACGTTCACCGACTGCTGCGGCGTAATCTGGTCGGTGTAACCGTTGTGCAGCTGCCAGCGCCAGCGCATCACCGTGCGGTTGCCGGGCTGTTCCAGCAAGCCGTAGATGCTACCGTTGTCGGTGGTGTATATCACATTGTCATTGGCATCCAGCGCAGGCTGGTCCATGATGGTCTTGCTGGGATTGGGAACAACATCCGCGATACCCACCGTGCTACGGATAGGAGTGCCGGGCGACTTCCCCCAGTCGATGAAGTAGTTCATCACCACCACGGGGTTCGTCGCGGGCTGATTGGCAAACACGATGGTGCCCGCGTTCACGGTGATGCGCGAGTCGGGCAGGTCATAGCGGTCTACGAGCGTCAGCGCGCCGTTTGTTTCGCGATTGTACACCCACACCACCGGGTTCAGGGAAGCGTAGGGAGCGCTGGTATCCGTCACGAAGATGTGCAGCTGCCGTCCCTGTGCGCGCGTGACAAAGGTACGCTTGTCGTTATTCGGATTGCTCAGCACCTCACCCTTGGTACCCAGCCAGAAGGCGTATACCGAACTGGTCAGCGTGCCGGTGGTGGAACTGGGGGCAGTAGACACGTAAGCCATCAGGTCGTTGGCGATAGAGCCTTCGCCGGTTTGTCCCCTGTCCTGCACATAGCCCAGCGTGACGCCTCCACGGATAGGAGGAAGGTTGGTACGTGGCTGTATCCAGTCCTGCCCTGCACTACCGGAGTTAATGATGTCGCCGGTGGCTGCCCATAGCACGTAGAGCCGTCCATTGTTACCGCTCGTGCCCGACTGGGCCGCGGGGACCACGATTAACCCCTCCGCAAAGGCTGGAGCAGGCACGTTTTCATCGTCAAACGGCACGGCGTTGGGCAGGGTGCGTTCCCATACCAGATTCGACCCGTCCGATAGCCCCGCAATCGGCGTATTGATACCTCCGGTGCGAGGGAAGGCACGATACGCCTGCACCGTCCCGTTCTTCAGCGTCACAACCACCAGCCCGCGTTGCAGAGGGTCATTGCTGCTGCTAGCAATTTCCACAATCTGAGGTGTTGAGGTGGGTTCGCTTCCCAGCGGAGCCTCCCACACCTCGTCGTATGGCGTGCCGCGCTGCCACAGGTCGGGCAGACCGTCGTCTTCGTTGCCGTCGCCATCCAGGTCGCGGCGCGGATTGGCGTCAAAACAGTAGAGGCGCAGGTCACCGAACGGTGAAGTTCCAACCACGAACAGCGCGCCGTTGTAGAATACCGGAGCCGAGGCGAAGGTGCCTACCGCCTGCAATCCGGTTAACCCCCACTTCTCCACCAGCGGCGCACCGATGCTTTCGAAAGTGCCTGCGGTGCGTCGGGCGTTCTTGCGCTGAGCGGTAAACGCCGATGCCCACTGTATCATGTTGTAACCGAACTTCAGGTTCTGTGGTGCGGCTGCCACAAAGTTTTCGTTCGCTACCGGCACCCCCGGCGGCGCAACCGCCTGGCTGAGGGCATACGCGATGCCTATGGAAGAGACCACCACTGCCCCACTGCCATACTGACCAGCCGCCAGCACGGGACGGCGGTTGTCCTGACGCACCACAATCGGAGCCAGCACACCGGGTGCAGGGGGTGCATTCAAATCCGCACCGACCGCGCTGAGCGAGCCACGAATGCCCGCTCCCATCCGATTGACCTCGCCTGCCCCAATTGGATAAGGCGCGTTGACCAGAGGATGGGTCGGATACGCCAGCAATCCGCTGGTTGAGCCTTCGTTATTGAACTGTAGGTCTAGAAAGAGCGGAGCGCGCGTATCGATGGTATAAGCGGTCTGGTTATCTATCCAGAGCAGACCACCCGCGTCTACGAATTTGCGCAGCTTCTCGCGCTGTTCGGGGGTGAAGCCGATGTTACTGCCCTGCGTGGCAACGACCAGCGCGTCATACTTACTCAGGTCTTCCATCGATATCTGGTCAAGGTTGACCACCCAGTAGGTCGCCATGTTCTTCCGGCTGCCGGGTGCCGCCAGTGGATTGACGAAATCCCACCCGGCGGGTTTGTAGTCGGTACGCCGGTCCAGCACATGCCACACGAAGGGCGTCAGTACCGGATTACTGCCGATTTGTAACACACCGACGCGAATCTGTTTGCGCACGGCGGTATAGGTGTAGGCGTCGCCCTGTGCCATGCGAGCCATACCCAGCCAACCTGTCGCAATGCTCAGAAATATCAGGAAAACCAGTCGGTTTCGCATTGTCATCACCCTTCTCTCGGCTCAAATCTGCTCGGGATCGATGCCCAGATCCCGCAAGCGTTGCGCCAGCTTCGCAGCACGTTGACGCTCTTGCTCCGCTTGCTGTTGTAACTCCAGATAGGTCATAAACCTCTGCCCGTCGGGACGGATGACGCGCAGCTCGCCGTCCTCGATCTCGAAGCGCACTCCTAACCTCGGGCTCACCCAGCCCTGAATCTCGTCTATCACTCGCAGCCGGCCGTCCTCGCCACGAATCCAGCCGGTAAAGTCGCCGGTTTCCGGGTCATACAGGTAGTACTCCTCCACACCGTAGCGGTCGTAAAACTCCAGCTTCTTCGCCATCTCCAAGAGCGAGTTGCTGGGCGATAATACTTCGAAGACCACCTGCGGCGCGATATTCTCCTCTTCCCACTGCTTGTAAGAGGGTCTGTCGCCCTTCGGGCGTCCGAAGACAATCATCACATCAGGCGCCATGCGGATATCGGGGCGCCCTTCGACGGGGTACCAGAACAGGTCGCCCGCCACAAAGACATCCTCCCTGTCGCGGAAGAGCGCCTCGAAGCCACCCTCGAGGGTTACTATCCAGCGAAACTGCTTGGTGTTATCTGCCATCGGCTTCCCATCGGATTCAGGGTAGACGATTTGCTCTTTGCGCGATGCGACAACCGCCATTTCACCTCATCTCCCCCATGTACAGCAGCCCCGGACACACGGGCAGGCGCGGCATCGGCGGCAACCGGCGTCCATACTGGTCGACGCGTACCACGCCCGCGCTGGTAAACACCGGGTCGTACTCCATGATAAGGTTGTAGCCCATAGGCAGGTTGCGCGCGGGGTCACGTGGGTCGCGCAGATGCCATGGCGGTATGGGGATACCCGAATTGCCATACTGTGGCGGTATCCAGCCCCACTTCTTCAGCCACTCGCCCTGGTCCTGTATCGCCCACGGCAGGTTCTCGGCAATGGCGCCCCGAATCACAATGCGAATATCCAGCGGTTGCGCGTAGAACGGATAAAATGGCGACGTTACGCCGTACAATTGGCGGCGCGCAGTCTGGCTCACCGACGACGGAGCAGTCCCTATCGGGAAGGTATCGCGCGGGTCGGTGTTGAACCACTCGCCCGGCAATACCACAAACGAGCCCTCCTGTGCATACATCAACGCATCGATCTCGATGTCCATCGGCACCACCGCCACCCGGCTGAGATGGTACTCGTTGGCGGGCGCGTTGCCCCAACCGCTGTTGACTTCAAAGGTCAGACGGTTTTCTGCGCCGGGTGCGGTATTCAACACGTAGTCGCTGCGCGGGTTGGTTGGGTCGGTAGGCGGGTTCGTGTTGAACGGCGACATATTGCGTAGCAGCTCCAGCCCCAGATGCTCGTAGTTTACTCCCGAAGCGTTCACCAGATAGATAGTCGGCAAGCCCAGCGCGTCCAGAACGCCACCTGGGAAGCGGTACAGGTCTTCGTCCAGCACCCCGTTGCCGTTGGTGTCGTTCACCGGATAGTTCACGTGCAGGAAGATGCTGGTTTGCTCGTTCTCAATGGCGGCATGACGCACCAGCAGCTTCAGTCCATGTGGCCATGTGTTCGAATAGTAGTTATTCAACCGCACGGACGACGAGAACACGAACGACTGCCGCTGCGTGGGTTGCATGGCGCGGTGCCACGAAGGGAAATTAAGCGGGGCATCCTGCTCGTTCCAGCTGCCTGCTTCCGTGCCCAGCTCCGGGTCTATGAACAGCGTCGTATTCAGCACCACGTTCTCTTTGGCCAGCAGGGCTATCGCGCTGGTATCGTCCGGCAATCCGTTCGGCAAGCGCGGTTTCATCAGGTTGCCCTCGATGAAGATATTGCCGGCCGAGACCACCGTGAGCTGCTTGCCCTGCGGAATGATGCCGCGGATGCGGATATTCCCTTCGGCGTAGATGACACCGCTGAACTGTGTGACGAACGGCAGTCCGACCGCCGCTTTATTGAGCGACGGGTCCAGCAGGTCCTGCTGTAGCCGCCCGTCGGGCAGATAGGTACATACCATCGTGATGGCATTGGTTGGCGCCCCGTTGGGTGCACGCCATCGCCCTCGCGTGAGCTGGATGGTAAACCCCGAGGGGTTTAGCCGGATGATGGCGCCCGGCGGCACATAGTAGGGACCCTGCCAGTTGCGCGAGTCGATCAACCGCAGGAACTCACTGCGCACGGTGGGGCCACCAAACAAGCCCGGCTCACGCAATACATCTGCCCGGTTATTAATATAAATGCCCCTGCCGAAGCCGAACAAGCCGCTATTGCGCCCGCCGACCAACGCGCCCGAGTTGCGCGTCATGCTCCAGTAGCGGTTCACATTAGTGGCCGGGTCCGCTAAGTCGATAAGGGGTGGTTCCAGGCGCGTCGCCGAGCGGGCTCCACCATCCACGCCCACGCCAGTGCGTCCGTCACGCACCACACCGCCATAGGTGTTGAAGGTGGGGCTGTTGCTGGAAAGAAGGGGATTGTTGTTCACCGTCACCTGCGCGCGAGGTGCCAGAAGGATGTCACCTGCCACCTCCAGCCGGTCTCCGGCTTGGGGATTCAGGGTCAGTTCCACCTCGCCGTACCATTTGACGTTACCGTTGACGCGGATAGGTGCGCCACTGGTGTTACTACCCCAGATGAGCCGCACTGGCAGAGGGTTTCCGTTCGAATCGTGCCCGACGATACCTTCCGGCACACCCAGCTCCACCACCACGTTGGCGCGATTATCGCGGTTGGTGATGAAGCGAAGGTAGTCGGTGATACCGATAGCCTTGTAAGCCACCATTTCACGGCGCAAACCGGTCGCCGCGGCGGTCAGCATGGTCGGGTCATTGGGGTCAATGCGCCCCACCCGTCCGATAGATTCTATCTTGATGAAGCGGGAGAGTGGTCCCGACTCGGGGTCGTTCGGGTCGTACGGGCGAGGATTATAGCTCACCCGTATCAGCGCGCGCCCGTTCTCGAACAACACCCGACTGTAGCCGCCGCTGGGTCCAGCCACCGGTGTGCCACACGGGCTCAGCGTTGTGGACTCGGTGGGGGCGTATGGGCGCAGCCATGGATAGTCCGGGTCGCGGCACTGGTCTGGAGGCAGATTCGCGGGCACAGGGCGCCAGTCTGCACCTTCTTCACTGAAGGTCAGCTGCTGGTCCGTGTACTGGATACCCGCTTCTGCGAAGTACTGGGCATCGGTTACCCTGCCACTCCGTGCCGCGTTCTCCAGGTTTCGCCCGATAATCGCCACGAACAGCGCGCCCATGAACATCATGACGAACATGACCACTACCGCCACGATCAGCGTTTGTCCACGCTGCGTGTGTGCCGGACACATCGCTTTCGTCGCCACTGGTTTACTCATTTTTGGCACTTCCCCCTCCCGCTCTCATCGTAACAGGTTGCGCACCCGCACCTGCGTGGTCAGGGACATCAACAGCGGGTCACCCGTTGTCGGGTCATACAGCTTGATGCTTATTGCCAGCGTGTATTGCGAGCGCGTCATGTAATCCACTTTTACCACATCGTTGCTGGTGTTCGCCTGTATCGCGTAGGTCACGCGCAACAGGTCGTAAGGCGTGCCATCTGCCCGTGTGCCCGATGGCACCTGCCACTGCGACCAGAACTCCACGTAACCGGTTTGCAGGGTGGGATGACCGTTGCTCGTCCCCCGATAGTTGATGCGATACTGGTTCGGACCGGGTGTCACGTTCCAGGGCACGCGAGTGTAAGGCACCAGGCGCGGCTCCACGCCGGGGGGGGTCGTTTGGTCTGGTCCCCAAATCCGCTCCGAGCCGGGCACGATGGATACCGTTTGCAGCAGCTTCAGCGGGCTCTGCCGGTTGTTGGATGCGGTGTTATTGATGTCCGGCTCCGAGAGCAGCAGGTATCGTCGTCCGCTCTCATCCACCCGCGTGTTGCGGGCAAGATATTCAAACACCGGCTTCTCGCCAGGTCGGAACACCGCCACCGCCGGGATGGCGAAACTGACAGTGCCTGAGCGCGGGTCTACATTGAACGGCAGATAGGGATACGGAGCATCCAGCGAAGTGGGGTTACGCTCCCATGAACCGCTTCCCTGTATCCAGGGGTCGGGCAGATTGGAACACACACCGGCGTTCCAAGTGCCTTCGTCATAACAGCCAGCCGACTGCATCAGCTGGTAAGCCGTGATATTGAAA
>JAPWUZ010000262.1 GCA_028275265.1 Armatimonadota bacterium
TTGACACCGAGCAGCTGCTCCCCGCCCCCGGACAGGGCGCGTTGGCATTGGAATGCCGCGTCCACGATGCCAGCACCATCGAGCTGCTGACGCCGTTGAACCATCTTCCAACGTGGCAGGCGGTTACGTCAGAAAGGGCAGTGCTGCACGCACTTGGAGGCGGCTGTCGGGTGCCCATCGCCGCGTACGCGACGGTAGAGAAAGGTATTCTACACCTGACCGCGCTGGTGGCGATGCCCGACGGTTCGAAGCTGATCCGCGAACAATTGCAAGGTGAAGCTGCGCACGCCGAAGCACTGGGCGAACAGTTGGCAGAACAGCTGCTCCAACAAGGAGCGGCGGAGATTCTGGAGCGTTCCAATGGCTCTTCCTCTGGCACATAAGCGCGTTCTCGTCACACGCCCCAAAGGGCAGGCAGAGGAGCTGGTATTGTCTCTGAAGGCGTTGGGTGCCGAGTCGCTCGTACTTCCCACCATCGCCATCCTGCCCCCAGAAGACTGGCGCCCTGTGGATGAAGCCATAGCTGCCCTGCCCCGCTTCGACTGGGTGGTGTTCACCAGCGTGAACGGTGTGCGTTACTTCACCGAACGGATGGAGACGCTGCGTGTGCCAATGTCGACGTTGGCGGAGCGCAGGCTTGCTGCGATTGGGCCAGCCACTGCCAGCGCGCTGGCACGGGTCTGCCGCCCTCCGGATGTCCTCCCCGAGCAGTTTCTCTCCGACGCGCTCCCAGATGCCCTGCGGTGTGTGCAAGGCTTGCGCATCCTGCTGCCCCGCGCGGACATCGCCCGCAAGGAGATGGCAAGCGAACTACAACGGCGAGGCGCAGAAGTGGTGGAAGTGGCGGTCTATCGGGTACAACAGGAGATGGGGGTCGGTACAATAGCTGTATCCAATCTACCCACTCCCGACCTGATTACGCTGACCAGTCCCTCCGCGGCGCGTTCGCTGGCGAAGATGCTGGAGGAAGCTGGGCGAGCAAATTGGCTGGCGCAAGTGCCAATCATCTGCATCGGTCCGATTACTGCCGATGCGGTACGCGAGCTGGGATACCAGCCCGCCCGCGTCGCAACCGAACATACCATACAGGGACTGGTTCAGGCGATACTCGAAGAGGTGAAGTGCCATGCTGACCCGTGAGAAGGCATTGGACGTCCGTTACCGGCTCCGACGCCTACGTCGCACGAGGACCATGCGCCAGATGGTGCAGGAACACACCCTGCGTCCCGACGATTTCATCTACCCGCTGTTCGTTCAGGAAGGCACGCAGCGACGTGACCCAATTGGCGCGATGCCCGGGCAGTTCCGCCTGAGCGTAGACCTGTTACCTGCCGAGATAGAGTTGATCTCGCGTCTGGGCATTCCCGCGGTGCTGCTGTTCGGAATCTCGCCATACAAAGACGCCCGTGCGTCTTACGCTACCGACCGCGAAGGTGTCGTGCCGAAGGCGATTCGCGCCATCAAGCGGACAAATCCCGACCTGGTGGTCGTCACCGACGTGTGCGTTTGTGCGTACACCGAACACGGACACTGCGGCATCATCCGTGAGGACGGTTACGTGGACAACGACTCTTCGCTGACGGTTCTGGCGGAAATGGCGTTGACACACGCGGAGGCAGGTGCGGACATCGTGGCGCCCAGCGCGATGATGGACGGGCAGGTGCAGGCAATCCGTGAGAAGCTGGACGAGGCTGGCTTCACCGAAACGGCAATCATGGCGTACTCCGCCAAATACGCCTCGGCGTTTTACGGACCGTTCCGGGAAGCGGCGGACTCTGCCCCACAATTCGGTGACCGGCGCAGCTATCAGATGGATCCCCCCAATGCACGAGAGGCGGTGCGTGAGGTGCTTGCCGATGTGGCGCAGGGGGCAGATATCGTGATGGTCAAGCCGGGGCTGGCGTATCTGGACGTGGTGCATCGCGTGCGGGAGGCGGTAGATGTGCCCCTAGCAGTTTATAATGTCAGCGGCGAGTATTCGATGTTGAAAGCGGCGGCGGAGAAGGGTTGGATAGACGAACGGGCGGTTGGTCTGGAGATGCTGATGGCGTTCCGCCGTGCTGGAGCCGACCTGATTATTACTTATCTGGCGAAGGAGGCAGCACAATGGCTGAAAGACAGCTAAACCACTACGGCGTTTTCGCTTTCACCGAAGCATACTGGGCGATGGACAGTGCAAGCCGCCGCGCGTTTCTGCACCAGATGCTGGAACAGGCAGCATCACTGGGAGAGCGCGTGTTCACCTACAGCATTTTTCCAGCACGTCCCGAAGCGGACATCATGCTGTGGAGCGCGGTTGTCGCCGAGCAGAACGAAGTAGCAGCGCAGTTCTTCCTGCGGTACGCACACACGACCACGCATTGGCGCCGCTACTTGAAACCAGTGAACACCTTGTGGGGGTTTACTCGCCCTTCCGTGTACGCCCCGGGCAAATCCGAGCAGGAGCTCAGCCCCTTCGATGAGAAGCGACGCCCGTATCTCATCGTGTATCCTTTCGCGAAAACATCGGACTGGTACCTGATGAGCAAAGACGCCCGCCAGGGCATGATGAACGAGCATATCAAAGTCGGCAGGCAGTATCCTGAAATCACGCAACTACTGCTCTATTCAACCGGGCTGCAAGACCAAGAGTTCGTGGTGGTTTACGAGACCGATGACCTGCCGCAGTTTTCGGAGCTGGTAAGCGCATTGCGAGCAACGCAGGCTCGAGTGTACACCCTGCGCGACACGCCCATCTATACCGCCCTATACCAGCCGACCGAAGAGTTTCTCAAGACATGGGGGTAACAGAAGATGGACATTCACCAGCGACCGCTGTTGGTATACTGGGAGCTGACCCGCGCGTGCGAGCTGGCGTGCCGTCACTGCCGCGCAGAGGCGGTGCCCAACCGTCACCCAGACGAGCTGACTACCGAGGAAGGCTATCGCCTGCTTGACCAGCTGACAGAGTTCGGTAATCCCCTACCCCATATCGTCATCACGGGCGGAGACCCGTTGAAGCGCCCTGACCTTTGGGATCTGATTCGTGCGGCACGACAGCGTGGCTTCACCGTCGCCATCACGCCGAGCGGCACCTACGCGTTGACGCCAGACATCGTGCGCCGATTCAAAGAAGAAGGCATCTGGATGATGGCGCTGAGCATCGACGGCTCCACCGCCGAACGGCATGACGGCATCCGCCAGGTGCCCGGAAGTTTCGAGCAAACCGTTCGCGCCGCGCAGTGGGCAGGTGACACGCAGCTGCCGATACAGGTGAACACGCTGGTGTGTAAGCAGACGGCGGACGACCTGCCTGCGGTGTATGACCTGATTACGGGGCTTGGTGCTGCACGATGGAGCCTGTTCTTCCTCATCCAAGTAGGACGCGGCAAGGGGCTGGAAGAGGTGTCCCCAGAGCATAGCGAGCGCATCTGCGAGTGGTTGTTCGATAAGGCGAACGAAGGCAAGGTCGACATCAAGACCACCGAGGCACCGCACTATCGCCGTGTTGCCCTGCAACATAATCTTTCGTACCGACCCAATCGCACTGCGGAAACCATCCGCCGTGGGTTCGGCATCCGGGACGGAGCGGGTATTATGTTCATTTCGCACATCGGGGACGTGTATCCGTCAGGCTTCCTGCCGATGAAAGCAGGTACCGTGCGAGAGCAAAGCCCTGTAGCCATCTATCGTCACGCCAATCTGTTCGTCTCTCTGCGCGACACCGACCAGTTGAAAGGAAAGTGCCGCTACTGCGACTTCCATAAGGTGTGCGGCGGTTCTCGGGCGCGTGCTTTCGCCTATACAGGCGACCCGCTGGAGAGCGATCCGTTGTGCCCCTACGTCTCTGAGGAGGCGTTACAGCGGGGTTACGCACCTGCAGGGGTGGTAGG
>JAPWUZ010000263.1 GCA_028275265.1 Armatimonadota bacterium
CAGAGATGCCCTTGCCCAGGTAGTCGTTGGCATCGCCTTCCAGTATCAGCGTCACGCCGTTGTGCAGGAACGCGCCGAAGCTCTGCCCGGCGGAGCCTTTGAAATGGATGCGGATGGTATCGTCGGGTAGACCCTCCTCGCCGTAGCGTCGGGCAATCTCGCCGCTGAGCATCGTGCCCACCGTACGGTTGCAATTGCGGATAGGCAGACTCAGCTCCACCCGCTCGCCGCGTTCCAGAGCAGGCTTGCACAGCTCCAGCAGCTGGAGGTCTATCTGTTTTTCCAGCCCGTGGTTCTGTTTCTCCACACAGCGAAGGGGCGTACCGGGTGGCACATCTGGCTTTTGCAAGAGCAGGCTCACGTCCACACCCTTTGCCTTCCAGTGGTCAATCGCGTCGCGCGTCTCCAGCATATCCACGCGCCCCACCATGTCCTCGAACTTGCGGAAGCCCAGCTCCGCCATAATCTCGCGCACTTCCTGCGCCACGAAGGTGAAGAAGTTCACTACGTGCTCGGGTTTGCCGGCGAACCGCTCGCGCAGCACGGGGTCTTGCGTGGCGACGCCCACCGGACAGGTGTTCAGGTGACACACGCGCATCATGATGCAACCCAGTGCCACCAGCGCCGCGCTGGAGAAGCCGAACTCCTCCGCACCCAACAATGCGGCAATCACCACGTCACGCCCTGTCTTCAGCTGCCCGTCGGTTTGCAACACCACGCGCCCGCGCAGCCCGTTTTTGACCAGCACCTGCTGCGTTTCGGCGATGCCTAGCTCCCACGGGATGCCCGCGTGCTTGATGGACGACAGCGGTGATGCGCCTGTGCCTCCCTCGAAGCCGCTGATAAGGATATGGTCGGCGTGCGCTTTGGCCACCCCCGCCGCTACCGTGCCAACTCCCACTTCCGCCACCAGTTTCACCGAGATGCGCGCGTAGGGGTTGACGTTTTTCAGGTCAAAGATGAGCTGCGCCAAATCCTCAATAGAGTAGATGTCGTGGTGTGGCGGCGGCGAGATGAGTGTTACCCCCGGCGTGGAGTGGCGCACTTTGGCGATGTACTTGCTCACTTTGTGTCCGGGCAGCTGTCCGCCTTCACCCGGCTTGGCTCCCTGCGCCATTTTGATTTGCAGCTCATCGGCGTTCACCAGGTAGTGGGTGGTGACGCCAAACCGCCCCGATGCCACCTGCTTGATTGCGCTGCGCTTGCTGTCGCCGTTGGGCAGGGGGATATAGCGCTCGGGGTCTTCCCCGCCCTCGCCGGTATTGCTCTTGCCGCCCAGGCGGTTCATGGCGATAGCCAGCGTCTCGTGCGCCTCCTTGCTGATAGAGCCGAGAGACATGGCTCCCGTAGCGAACCGCTTCACAATCTCGCTAACGGGTTCCACCTCGTCGATGGGGATGGGATTGCCTTTCTTGAACCGGAACAGCCCGCGCAGGGTCGCCAGCTGCTCGTTTTGTTTGTTCACCAGCTCGGCGTATTCTTTGTAAATCTGGTAGTTGCCGGTGCGCACGGCGTGCTGCAGCTTGGCGATAACGTCGGGGTTCATCTGGTGAAACTCGCCGCCGCGACGCCACTTGTACCACCCGCCCGGGTCCAGATCCAAGTTCTCCGGCACAGGCGCGGGTGGGTAGGCGAAGCGATGCCGTGCCAGCGTCTCCTCGGCAATCACGTCCAGCTTCACCCCACTGATGCGCGAAGCGGTATGGGTGAAGTACTTGTCAATGACCTCTTCATGTAAGCCGATGGCTTCGAATATCTGCGCCCCACGGTAGCTCTGCAGGGTGGAGATGCCCATTTTGGACATCGTTTTCAGCAAGCCCTTGTTGATGGACTTGATGAAGTTCTTGCACGCCTGCTCGTAGCTCAGCTCTTCCGGCAGCATGCCCTCGCGCTTCATGTCCGCCAGCGTTTCAAACACTAGGTAGGGGTTTACCGCGCTTGCCCCGTAGCCAATGAGCAGGGCGAAATGATGCACCTCGCGAGGTTCGCCGGATTCCACCACCAGCCCCACCGCAGTGCGCGTGCCCTCGCGGATGAGATGATGGTGCACCGCCGATGTTGCCAGCAAGGCAGGGATGGGGGCATGATGACGGTCCACGCCTCTATCGGAGAGAATGATGATGCTGACACCTTCGGCGACAGCACGGCTCGCCTCTTTGCAAAGGCGCGTGAGAGCCACCTCCATGCCTGCCGCACCCGTATCGGGGTCGAACAGCATCGAAAGCGTGCGCGCGCGGAAGTTGTTCGCCTCGATGTGGCGCAGCTTCTCCAGATCCACGTTGGTCAGGATGGGCGTCTCAATGCGCAGCTGCCTGCAGTGTTCCGGGGTCTCTTCCAGCAGGCTACCGTCTTTGCCGATGTAGTCCGCCAGCGACATCACAATCTCTTCACGGATGTGGTCGATGGGCGGATTGGTGACCTGTGCGAAGAGCTGCTTGAAGTAGTTATACAGCAGCTGCGGTCTACGCGAGAGCACCGCGATGGGCGTGTCATTGCCCATCGAGCCTACCGGTTCTTCGCCGTCGGTAGCCATCGGCGCCAGAATCATGTGCAGGTCTTCCAGCGTATAACCGAACACCTTCTGGCGCTCCAGAATCGTGTCGTGGTTGGGCAGGTAGACATGGGGTGGGTCCGGCAGCTTGCTCAGGTCGATGCGGTTCTGGACGAGCCACTGCCGATATGGCTTCTGGTGGACGATGCGGTCTTTAATCTCCTCGTCGTCGATAATGCGTCCCTCTTCGGTATCCACCAGAAAGATTTTGCCGGGCTGGAGCCGCCACTTGGAGCGAATATTTTCATCGGGGATGTCCATGACCCCCGTTTCGGACGCCATTACCACCAGATCGTCCTTCGTCACGAGATAGCGTGCGGGGCGCAAGCCGTTCCGGTCGAGCATGGCACCGATTTGCCTTCCATCGGTAAAAGCCACCGCCGCAGGGCCGTCCCACGGCTCCATGATGCAGGCATGGTATTCGTAGAACGCCTTGCGGTCCTCGTCCATGAACTGGTGGTTGCCCCACGCTTCGGGGATGAGCATCAGCATGGCGTGAGCAAGACTGCGCCCACCCCGTACCAGCAGCTCCAGTGCGTTGTCCAGAGTGGCGGAGTCGCTGCCGGTCTCCGTCACCAGCGGGGTCAGCTTCTTTACATCGTCGCCAAACAGCGGCGAGCGCAGCTGCGCCTCGCGGGCACGCATCCAGTTGCGGTTACCGCGCAGGGTGTTGATTTCCCCGTTGTGGGCAATCATGCGGTATGGGTGCGCCAGGGGCCACGTAGGGAAGGTGTTGGTGCTGAACCGCTGATGTACCAGCGCGAGCGCGGTAACGACGTCCGGCTCCGCAAGGTCCAGATAGAACCCGCTTATCTGGTGCGCCAGCAACAGTCCTTTGTATACAATCGTTCGCGATGACAGACTGCAGATGTAAAAGTATTCCGGCTGTTTGAGATGCAAACGCGCCACACGGTTCTCGATCACCTTGCGGATGACAAACAGCTTGCGCTCAAACGCTTCCTGATCAGGCAGCTCCTTTGCCCGCCCGATGAAGAACTGTTTAATCACCGGCTCTACCGCCCGCGAAGCTCTGCCGATGACGGTGTTATCGACGGGTACCTCGCGCCATCCCAGGAACAGCTGACCTTCTTCTTTGGTCACCGTCTCGATAGCCGCCTCGCACAGGGCGCGGTCGCGCTCATCGCGGGGCAGGAACACCATGCCCACGCCGTAGTAACCTTCATCCGGCAAATTCCCGTCGCGCACGCGCAGGAAGAAATGGTGCGGTATCTGGATCAGGATGCCTGCGCCGTCGCCCGTTTCGGGGTCGCTGCCGGACGCGCCTCGGTGCACCAGGTTTTCCAGAATCT
>JAPWUZ010000264.1 GCA_028275265.1 Armatimonadota bacterium
CGCGCCCACCGCCTGGCGCATACAAACCGATGGTCCATTGATAGTCGCCATCGGGGATGTTTTCAGGGACGGTGACGGTGTACTCGCCGTCGATGACCTCCTCGCCGCGACGCCACCGGCTGGTCGGCTTGGGCAACGGATGGTCTTGCTGGAACTTGATACCTTCATCCCACGGTTCTGGCGGCAGCTGGCTGAAATGCACGAAGCAGAAGTAATCCTGCTCTAACGTGTCGTTCACCCGCCAGCGATAGGTGACGCGGAAGGTGCGCTCGCCCGTCTGTGTGAACTGCATCACCTCCGGACGGATGCGTTTCAGCCCCGTCAGGTTCCAGTGTGCGGCGTTGCGGGCATTCACGAACAGGCTGTCTGCGGTCTCCGCGTAGTCCACCACCACTCCCTGCCGCAGCGCAGTATAGGCGGTCACTCCCGCTCCCATTGCCAGCCAGCCGAAACGGGGCAGCGTGTCAGGTCCTACGCGCAGGGGTTCTGGTGCGCTGTTTGCCACCACCGTCAGTCCACTGTCGTAGCGCACGCGCACCCGCTGCCAGTTACCTGCCTTCGCCGCGGCGGTACTGTCCACCCATTTGCCGCCGATGTGGTATTCGATGCTAACCGGCTTCGCAGTGGCATAACGCGCCATGACAGGCGTTAGCAGATGATGATCTAACCAGGCGTACGGCACAAGGTTCCACACCGCACTACCGAGAAAGCCCGCGTGCCCATACGCCACCTCCTGCATCCGGTACTGGTCTAAAACCACCATCGGTGGCACGCTACCCCATTTCGCGTCGCTCCACCACCGCTCATAGTAGCCCATGCCGTGATTGCACTGCAGCGGATGTATCTTCAGCAGGTCGAACTCCACCGCCAGCGGCGCGTGTAATCCCTGTCCCCAGCCCCAGCCGGTGCCGAACTGCGCTTCTACACCGTCCAGACACCCGCTCCAGTACCAGTGACTGTTGCCCTCGCCGAAGACGGGTCCGCCATGCGTTTTGCGCTCGTATTCCCACAGGGCGCGATGCACATCCCACACACGCTTGAACATGCCCGCGCCCTCCTCCCCCGCACGCATGTCCACATGGAACCAGGGAGGCACCGCCGAATGCACGTCCAGATAACAGGCGTTGGTGCCGTAGCGACGGTGGATTTCAGGCGATTGGGTGGCGGCAAGGCGCAGAATGGCGTTGGGCTTCACGGCAAAGGACTGTATCTTTGTGCCGGGGTTGTACCATGCCAGCTGCCGCTTTCCTTCCGAGTCGAGCGCGATGTCGTTCTCATCGAAGTAGTCGTAGTTGGGGTAGTAGTCCACATAGTTCTCATGCAGCGCGACGTAATAGCCCAGCTTCATGCCCGTCTGCACCAGCACCTTCATGCCCTCATCGCCGCCCAGCTCCGCCATCGCGGGAAGGTGCATGGGCAGGGCGTTATCGTAGCCGCTGCGCTGCCACACGTGTATCAGCGCAATGCATCTGGTGATACCATGTTCGGCAAGGTGTTCGAAATCGCGGGCGATGTCCACGTATCGTCCGCCCCAGATGTCCAGCACGATTTTGTCACCCACCTGCTTCAGGAAGGGGGACGGCGAGTTGGGAATGTTGGGCAGCACTTCCGCCATGTGCCACGCCGCGGTGAACACCACCCGCTCGCGCAGTGGATTGCGACTGCCGTCGGTCAGGGCGTTATACTGCGCTCTTAAGCCGTCGTGGGCGGTAGCGTGGCTGTGCGTCCAGTCGAGAATGGCGTTGACGAACAGGTTTTCGGTGGGCAGATAGAACACCTGTCCCCCGTAGTACGGCGTGACCACCTGCCTGCGCCGCATCACGGGCCCCCAGCCGCCGGCATCCAGCACGCGGATGCCCGGTCGGTCTGCCTCCAGATCCAGCACCAGGCTTTTGTGGAACAGTTTGGCGGTGATGCGCAGGGTAACCCCCGCACGCCCTTCGCGGTAGCGACGGGTGCAAACGATGGTATCGCCCTTCCGTTCCCACTGCGCCCCGATGGGCAAGCCGTCCATCACGAACTCCAGCGCGGCAGTGGTCGCCAGCGGCACCTGCACAGGCGAATCCCCTTCCATTTGCGCCCACAGCGTCCACTCGCCGAAGGGGTTGGGCTCGTCGGGGCGGGGCTTGCGCCAGCGATACTCCAATATCCCATCGTCGCCCTGATAGCGGAAGATAGCAGTCTCGCCCTGCACCTGCAGGCTGGTTTTGTGCGCGAACGCGCTGCGTGGGGCAACCGTGCCGCTGGGGACGGAGGTCAAGGTCTGCAGCTTCAGCAAAGGGGGTGCAGGTCGGGGCTTCTGCGCCGGTTGATACCCTTCCAGCACCAGCTCGCGCTCCGCCCATAGGGAAAAATCCCAGGAGGGGTCATCTTTCGGACCGGGGTCGGTCTCAAAGCGCAACCTCACTGTTTGCCCGAGATAGGGTGAGAGGTCTATTCGGAACGGCTTCCATTGGGCATCGGTACGATGTTCCTCCAGCACCTTCTTACCGTTGACAAAGATGCGGAAGGTTGCGCCATCCGATTTGTCCACGATGTCGGGGCGCATGGCGGTGAAGCCGCGCAGAAGGGCTTTTCTGGCACGCGGCAGGCGGAAGGTAAAGGTCTGGAATGCGACACCCGTGCCACCGCGCCAGGGGCAGTGCAGCAGGAACGCCTGCTTCCCATTGACCACGCCCACGGGTTGGCAGGCGACGCCCGTCTTCTCTTCGAAATAGCCGCTCCAGCCAGGCGGGAACAGCTGCTCCTGCCCGCCACGGTAGGCATAGCCAATACCGTACAGCCCGATTTCGTCCAGTCTCATCACCGGTGCATCGGGCACAATCGGCTTCAAGGTGGTCCTCTGCATCATCGTATACCCTCGACAGGTTAGCCTCTTATGTAGAAGTTTTGTCCCATCCAGCAAAAGGTCGCGCCTCAGGTGTCCCTACGAGCTGTGTCGCGGCGAAGCTACCTCCCATGCCTCCCAAGAGAAGCTGCCGCGAGGGGTGGCGTATCCCCAAAAGGACGCAGACAGCTCGGACGGCGTCCGGGCGATAAACGACCCTAACCTGTGTTCGCCAGAAGGCTGTATTCTCCTGTGTGGCACCGGTTCGTTAGGCATATCTGGCAGCTCTTACGCTCCGCCTACATCGCTTCCAGCCATTCTCGCGAAAAAAACGGGGGAACTTTTTGATCCAGTTTATCGCTTAACCATATTGCATCAGTGCGCACTTACGGTGTTTAATACCCCTAAAACACGACGTCCCACACTGGTGGGCATCAGTGGCAACGGCAGCACGGTGACGTTCGGGTATGATGCGCTGGGTTGTCGGGTTTCACGCACAGTGAATGGCACCACTTGTCAACTGGTGCATGACGGTGATAGGATAATAGTAGAACGTCAGGGCGGTGTGGTCACCGCCGTCTACAGTTACGGCAACGCGCTGGTTGCCCGCAACGGAGAGGTGGTGCTCTCGGATGGACTGGGCACCACGCGGGCGACGGTAAACAACCTTCAGGCGATAACCAGTACGTTGACAACCGAAGCCTTCGGCAACGCGGTGGCGCAGTGGGGCAGCAGTGCCAACCCCTATCGCTTTGCGGGGGCATGGGGCTACCGCGACGACGGCGACGCGGGGTTGTTGCACGTCGGTGCGCGCTACTACGACCCGCAGGTGGGGCGGTTCCTCTCGCGGGACGCGGTGCTTTCTGAGCATCCGTATCTGTATTGCGAGCATGAGCCGGTTAATCGGGTGGATCCGAGTGGAAGGATATGGGGACGGCTCGTTATATGGGTCATCGGCTCTTTCGCAGGAAAAATCGGTGAGTATCTTGGTGTCGACCCCGAATATACATGGCCCATTGAACACTTTGCTGGT
>JAPWUZ010000265.1 GCA_028275265.1 Armatimonadota bacterium
ATCTCCCGAAGCGTCCCAGAAGATGCCGATGCCGTTGGCGTTGCCGCCGCCCAGACTGAGATTGGGGGCACGATAGATATCGTTACCGCCGAGCTCTATCAGCCAGCCGAGCGAGAAGTCATGCCCTGCTCCCTGCGCCATGTTCAAGGTCGCCGCGTAATGGTCATCGCCCGAGACGTCCTCCAGAACGCCCACCGCGAAATGCGCCGATGCGCCCTGCACGTACCATACCCCTTCATACACGTCGTCACCGCCGCCGTCGGAAAGGATACCCAGTCCATACCAGTAGCCAACCCCCTGCCCGAATACCCCGCAGGAGTAGGTATCGTTGCCCGCACCGTCCACCAGGATGCCGATGCCTCCCGCCAACGAGTGACCATCGGTGTAGTCGGCACGCCTGCCGTTGCCCGCTCCCTGCGCCATGCTGACGTTGTGCTTATCGCTTTGCGGGGAGGGGAAGTCCAGCGTCTGGTCGTCGGCGACGTACTGGTCGCTTCCAGAAACGTCTAGTAGCAGTCCGTAGCCTTTGGTACCACCATAGCCCTGCGCCATGCTGAAACAGCGATATCGGTCGTCGCCGGCGCGGTCTACCAGCAAGCCAATGCCCCAGTCCGCGCTGCCCTGTCCGCTGGCATGGCACTCGTAGCGGTCGTTACCCGCCGAATCGAGCAACACCCCCACCCCGAAATGCGCCGCACCCTGCGTCAAATGGAGCGCGGTATACACATCGTCCCCCTGCAGGTCCAGCACGAAGGCATAGCCCATCACCGCCCCACCGATGCAAGGCGACATGGCGCGCTTCTTGCGGTCGGGAGTTTTCTCGATACCCTGCGCGGCGATTTGCCTGTCCTGCAGGTAGAGGTCGTTCCCCCGCAAATCGATCACGACGGTAATCGGTTGGTCGGCAGAGCGATCGCCCCCCACACCGAGGTAGGTGTCATTGCCACCCATGTCCAGAATCAGCAGATAGTCTTTGGGTGGATAGGTATCCGTCCCACCGCTGCGCAGGGCGACGATGCCCCAGGGTGTAGGAACATCCACCGAGAAGTCTGCCGTGCCTTGCACCGCCTGCAGTTCCGTCGCCACCCGCTCGCTGACCAGCAACAGGTCATGCGCCCCCGCAAACAACGCCTTGAGGTCTGTGTGGCGCATCAGATGCCAGTAGGCGGTGTTGTCTATACTTTGCAACTGCTCGGAAGCGTCCAGCGACCGGCACAGCATCGTGTACAGAGAAGAAGGTTTTTGCTGAGCAAATACCTCCCGAAACGCCAGCTCACGCCATCGCCTTGCTTCCACCATAGTCAGCAACAGGTAGGCAAGGGGTTTCTGTACCGACATCGGCATCGTTGCCAGTGGTTTGCTCCATGCGGTTCCTTCCGGCACCTTCTGCCCGGCGGCGCGGTAAACGGCGGCGATGGCTTCGTAAAGAGGTTGCGTGAACGCCTCTGCCCGACGCTTCTGCACTTCGGTGGGGTCGCCGATAAGGGTGCGCCGCGTACCTTCCGCAAGGCGAAGGCTGGCAGAGGACAGCAAGGTCGCCGCGCTTCCTGCGTTTTGTATGGCATCTCTCCTCAGCGTTCCGACAACGAAAGGCACACGCCACGGGTCGAGATGAAGGCTGTCGAAGAAGGGCAGACGATAATCCCCGCCGCCGTAGTTCTGCAGGTCGAGCAGATTGAAACGCGCCGTATCCTTGCTCAGCCCGACCTGCGCCAGAGCATCATCGAACGCATCTGCGCGCGCCAGCACAGGCAGGAATAGACAGACGACAACGAGTAAGTACCAGTGAGCAGCACGCATTGATTTCCTCACGACGTGTGGTTGCTTTCCTCTTTCTGGGGGACGATGGGGATGTCCTGCCTGCAGATAGAGATAAGGGCGGCTCAACCGGCAGATGCCCCTGCATTGGCGCGCCTTTATATGGAGGCGTTCGGCTCGAAGCTGCGGTGGGCTTTCGGTAAATATACCGACGCCATGCCAGCCATTGTGCTGGAGCTGCTGTTACACGACCAGATGCGTTTGAGTGAAACACTGGTCGCGGAAGCGGATGGCCAGGTAGCGGGAATGGCAGTGTTGCGGCGAGACCACAAGCACCGTGTCCGATGGCTGAAGGTGTGGCAGATAGTGCGCCGCCATGTGGGGGGATGGCGCGTTTTTACCGCAACCTTCATCATGGCTGCCATGTGCAGCAACCTGTGCACACCCACCCGTTCGTATCTCGAGTCGCTGGCGGTGGATTCGCACTATCGTGGGCAGGGCATCGGCACGCTGCTGCTGGAAAGATGTTTTGAGGAGTCGCAACAAGCTGGCAAGCGCGAAATCTCTCTGCACGTTGTGGACACCAACCCCCGCGCCAAGCAGCTGTACGAGCGCATGGGTTTTCGCACGGTGCGCACCGAACGTTTCGGATGGTTTGCCTCACGCTGGATGGGCTTCAGCGCACAGGACTACATGGTGCGACCGCTGTAAAATGCCTTGTGGCTACGCCCTCGGATGATGCTTCATATACACTTCGCGCAGGTGGTCGATGCTTACCCTCGTGTAGATTTGGGTGGTGTTGATACTGGCGTGCCCCAGCATCTCCTGCACCACGCGCAGGTCTGCTCCTCCTTGCAGCAGATGTACCGCGAACGAGTGGCGCAGGGTGTGCGGGCTGACGGGGCGCGAGATACCAGCCTGCTGCACATACTGCTTCAGCCGCAGCCAGAACTGCGTGCGCGAAAGCGGCGTGCCCCGCTCGCTGAGAAAAAGGTAGTCCTCGCTACGATTGCCCAGCAGGCGGGGACGTCCCAGACGCAGGTAATCCTGTATGGCGGACCTTGCGCTATCCCCGAAAGGCACCCATCGCTCTTTTGCCCGTTTGCCAAACACGCGCACGAAGCCTTCCTGCAGGTCGATGTCCTGCAAGCGCAAACCGACCAGCTCGGAAACGCGCAAACCCGCCGCATACGCCAGCTCCAGCATCGCCCGGTCACGCAAGCCGAGGGGAGTTCGGGTATCCGGTTGGGAAAGAAGGCTTTCCACTTCCCTGCGTGAAAGGGCGTTGGGCAGTTTGCGAAGGAGACGGAAAGTGGAAACAGAGGCGGCTGGCTCTTCGGGCAAAACGCCTTCCTGCCGCAGGAAGCGTGCAAAAGCCCGTGCCGCACACAACTTGCGCTCGATACTCACCTCCGCCAGGCCCTGCTTACGCAAATGCTGGGCGAAAGCCAGCAGGCCGTCCTCGTCCAGAGATTCCCGCAGGGCAAAGCCCCGTTTCCGGGCAAACTCGGCGAGCTGGTGCAGGTCACGCGAGTAAGCGTCCTGCGTGTGGGCAGAGGCTCCCCGCTCCGCACGCAGGTAGTGCAGAAACCGCGCAATGTGTTCGTTCATTTGGTTGCAGGTTGACCGATACGGGGCTGTGGGTTCTTGATAATGCCCAGCGCCCAGCGGATGCCTCCCAGAATATGCTGTTTGTACCACTCGCTTTCGATGACATCCTCACGATGTCCCAGTCCTGTGTAGAAGACACGCCCCTTACCGTAGGGCTTGCACCATATCAACAGGTAGTCGCCAGGCTGCCCTGCTTCCGGGTGTCCATCGTTGGGATGCCTGTCCATCGAGCCGAGTACGTGCAGCTTCGCCCTGTCGTTGTTCTTGAACTCGTAGATTTCATCGAACACCTTGAAGCGTGGAGCGAGGTGCGCCATCGCCGGGTGTTTGGCATCTTCTACGATGACCTCCACCTCACACTGCGCACCGTGTGTCTTGAATTCGCCGCCTATCATCTCGATGAAACTCGGTTCATCGTGATAGGTGTCTGCCGCGGCATGGAGGCCGATGACCGCCTTGCCCGACTTCACCCAGTCGAGAAA
>JAPWUZ010000027.1 GCA_028275265.1 Armatimonadota bacterium
GCCTTCCGTTGCCCCGAAATGCCCGATTTGTTCGCGCGGGTGGGGCAGTGGCATTTACGGGGCACAGTGATGTTCGACCGGGTTGAGATGTATCCCGCGCAGGTGGTTCACCGTCGGTGGGACGATGTGACACTCGGTGAAGGCGAGAGCCTGCGCAACGGCGAGTACACCGATACCCACGCCATGTCATGGTTCGGTACGACCATTCATCGCACGCTGTGGCGGCAAAAGGCATATTTCAATACCAACCGGTGGGTTTTTGGCGCAGGCGATGAGGTCATCTACCGGTATGCGTTGCCTTTCACCCTGAGGCAGGCAAACCTGCTGATAAACGTCAATTACCGCACCGGTGGCACGCTGGTTGCCAGCGTGAGCACAGATGGGCAGCAGTGGCAGCCTGTTATCAAAGCATCTAGGGTGGAGCAGGTAGAGGCACAGCTGCCCGAAAGCCTTTTCCCGACGAAGCAGCTCTATGTTCGCCTATCCGCGGAGGGCGATTCTGCGTACGCGCAGGTGGACACCTACCGGCTGAGGGCGGATGTGGACTACCGCGGCGTTCCGCGAATCGGTCAAACGCTGGTGGTAGAGGAACGCGGTACCTCGCCCGGGCTGCAAGCGCAGTGGTCTGACGAAGGCGAGAAATGGCGTATTCACTGGCTCCACCAGCAGCCCGCTTCCCGGCAGATGGAGGTCTCACTAGGAATAGATGGTCGGTGGCAATCGGTGGGCAAGGTCGTTCTGAAGCCCAACGTCAGTGCGGATACGGTGCTGAGGCTGCCGGGGTTATCGGCTGGCAAACATACACTGGCGCTGCGTGCTACCTCTGGACGCGCCGTGCTCTACTCTGCACAAACTGAGGTAACCACGATGGTTCTGGAAGAATCGCATTACGGTTATCCCCTCACTGCACCGGCGGGGTTTGGCGATGTGTGGTGGTGCGAAGGCGCGTGGAAAGTTGGACGGGACCGCCCTGCGCCATCCGGTAAACCGAGCCCGGCTGTTTTGATTGAAGCCGCTCGCGGCGAGTTTGAACCTGTTCAGCTGGTACTGAGGGCAAAGGAACCGAACACGGTGCTGGAAAGCATCTCCATCAGTGACCTTGTGGGCACTAAAACCCGTATCAACGCTTCCCAGGTACAAGTTTACGAGGTGGCTACTGTACATGTGGAACATCCCAGCGACAGTCTCGGCGCGCCCGGCGAATATCCCGACCCTCTGCCACTGTTGAAAACGCCGCTGTCGCTACCTGCAGGACGCAATCAGGCGCTGTGGATACTGGTGCACGTTCCCGAAGGTGCGCTGGCGGGAGATTACAAGGGTACCCTCACTGTCCACACCAATCGTGCCAAAATCACGGTGCCGTTGAAACTCACCGTGTTCGACTTCACCCTGCCGAAGTCACCCACCCTGCGCAGCGGCTTCGGCATCAGCGCATGGAACATCAAGCGGTATCACCATCTTCAGAACGTCGGGCAGGAAAAGCAGGTGTGGGATTTGTACATGCGCTCCTTTGCGGAACATCGCATCGCGCCCTATTCGTTTTACGCCCATGCTCCCATCCGTGTGCGTTTTGAGGGGGAGGGAGCGGACAAAAAGGTCATCGTGGATTTCAGCGAGTTCGATAAGGCGGCGGAGTACTATCTGGGTGAAATGGGCTTCAACGCCTTCGTGCTGCCCGTAGAGGGGATGGGCGGAGGGACGTTCTACGAGCGCTACCCGGGCGAGTTCGGCGGATTCAAGGCGGGCACACCGGAATACGAACGACTCTGGGGCGACTATGTGCGACAGCTCGAGACACACCTGCGCGAGAAGGGGTGGCTGGACAAGGCGTATGTCTACTGGTTTGATGAGCCCGAGCCGCGCGATTACGAGTTCGTCATCGAAGGGATGCAGCGACTGAAGCGCCATGCGCCCGGCATCCGCCGAATGCTCACCGAGCAGCCCGAGCCGCCGCTTTATGGACACGTCGACCTGTGGTGCGGTCTCACGCCGGAATGGACGCGGGAGAAGGCGGAGGAGCGAAAGAAGGCGGGCGAGGAGGTATGGTGGTACATCTGCACCGGTCCACGTGCGCCCTACATCGGGTTGTTCATCGAGCATCCGGGCGTGGAGATGCGCCTGTGGGGCTGGCAGACATGGCAGTACGGCATTCAGGGCATTCTCATCTGGGAGACCACATGGTGGACCAGCCCGACTGCCTTTCCCAACAGTCTCCAGAACCCCTGGGAAGACCCGATGAGCTACGTCAGCGGCTACGGCGTACCGCAGGGCACGAAGCAGTTCTGGGGTAACGGCGACGGGCGGTTCCTGTATCCTCCGCGTCGCGACCCGAATGGGCAGCATCCTCCTGCTATCGAGCCACCATCTCCATCGATACGCTGGGAGAACCTGCGTGACGGTGTGGAGGACTACGAGTACTTCGTCATCCTGCAGAAACAGATCGAGCGGCTGCGGGGCAAGGCGCCCGAAAATCTTTTGAAAGAGGCAGAAAAGCTTCTGGAAGTACCTGAGCATATCTCCAAAGACCTGACGCATTTCACCACCGACCCGCGCCCCCTGCTGGAGCATCGGCGCAAGATAGCGAGGATGATCGAGCGGCTGCAGAAGATAGAGCGCGGCGGTTCCACCGTCGCACAGGAGGGATGAACATGGCGCTGAAAGCTGCCGTTTGCGAAGCCAATATCACACCAGCCGTCGGGGTGTGGCTGGCGGGGTTCGCCGGTCGCTCCAGCGGGTGTATCGGCATCCACGACGAACTCCACGCTCGCGCGCTGGTACTGGACGACGGACTCAGCCTTGCATGTATCGTCAGCATGGACCTGATTGCGCTGGACTTCGATCTGGTGGACATCATCCGTGACGGCGTTCACCGCAAGGTGGGTATCCCCCCAGAGCGGCTGCTACTGAACTGCTCGCATACCCACGGTGGTCCTGTTACCCGCACCTTCCGCACGATGGGCGAGCGGGATGAGCTCTACTGCAACATCATGGCTCGCAAACTGGTGGGCGCAGTGCAGCAGGCAGCGGATATGCTGGAGCCGGTCAGCCTGCGCTGGGGGCGTGCCGCGGTACAAATCGGCATCAACCGCCGAGAGCGACGTGATGGGAAGACGGTTATCGGGCAGAATCCAAAAGGTTTCGTCCAGCCTTATGTGGACGTGCTGCGCGTCGACCGCGAGGACGGTAACCCGCTGGCGGTGCTTTTTGCTTATGCTACGCACCCAGTCGTACTGGGAGGACAAAACCTGTGGGTGACCGCAGACTATCCCGGCGCGGCGTGCGATTTCCTGTGCAGGGTGGGAACGGGTACGCCGATGTTCCTGCAGGGATGCGCGGGAAACATCAACCCCGTACATACGGGAACCACCTTTGCACATGCGCGCAAGCTGGGAGAGATACTCGGGGCAGCAGTGGTGATTGCCTCGCACCTGTCAGACCCTGTGGAAGGAGTACCCGTCTCGGGGGGCTTGCGCACGGTGCAGATACCCTACGTTTTCCCGCCTCTGGAGGAGGCAGAGCAACACCTGCGTCAGGCGGAGGAGGATTTGCAGCGTGCGGAGGAGGAGGGAGCACCTCTGGGAGTGCTGATGTGGCGGCGCGATATGGTGAAGTGGGCTCAAGACCTTCTGTTGGCTGTGGAGAAGCAGGAGCCCCGCACGATGCCGTTCGAGATACAGCACCTGCGCCTCGGCGATGTGCATCTGCTGGCATTCCCCGCGGAGATGTTTGTGCAGTACGCCCTCGACTTCGATCGGCAATCTCCGCACAAACCCACCATCACTCTGGGATACACGAACGGCTGCTGGGGATACATCCCGACCGCGGCGGACTACGCTATCGGCGGCTATGAGGTAGATATGGCTTACCGTTACTATGGCACGCTGATGGTATCTTCAGACTGCGAGCGGATGATTCGGGAAGAGGTATACGCGATGCTGGACGTGTCTGATCCCAACTGGACGCCATACGAAACAAGCGCGGGATAGGCACGGCAGGAACCCTTTGTGGTACCGCGAATCGGAACAATATGAGATGCAAACGCTGGCTGTGGGTAGTTGCCGGGGCTTCTCTAATACTGCTTGCTGGAGCGAGAGGGGGACCGCGCACATCGCAGGAGGATGTACGCCGGTTTGTACGGGTTTATGTAACGCCCTCCTCGACGGACGCGCTGTTGCAGCCCTCCAAGCCCGGCACGCGAGTCGTCTTCAGCTTCGGCGGAGCGAAACCGGAATGGTTCCCCATGCTCCGTCTGCTGGGCTTCTCGATATGGCAATACGACACCGAGCATCTCGCCAGCAACGAAATATCCCCCGGGCAGTGGGACTGGACCGCTGCCGAAGAGGTGTATGAGCAAGCCAGACGAGAAGGTTTTTTGTTCGCGCTATTCCCGCACTGGGCATTCCCCCCAAGGTGGTACATCGAGAAAGAGAAGCCTGCCCTCATCCGTTGTGTGGAGCATGACGAGGAGATACCTGCACTCTCTCCATGGGAGCCTCTGTTCGCCACCTGGCTGGACAGGCAATGGGCGGCTTTAGCGAAGCAATTTGGTGGCGCTACACCGCGAGTCAGTGCGCTGGTGCTGGGCATTCATGGTGACTATGGCGAGGCGGGGCTGTTCTCCGGCGCGCGCATGGCATCCCGAGAACAGCGCGAGGACTGGGAGCGGCGCTTCGGCAAAGTACACAACCACAAAGGCTTCTGGTGTGGCGACCAGAAGGCGCGTGTCAACTTCCAGAAGGCGATGCTGCGCAAGTATGGAGACCTTGCCGCCCTGAACAGAGCATGGGGCACGCAGTTTGCGAAAGAGGAAGACATCCGCTATCCCAAATCCCCCGCGGAAGGACGGAGATGGTGGCTGGACTTCGTCGGCTGGTACTCCAACGGCGTGACCTACCTCACCGACATCGTGTGCCGCCTGTCGCAGCGTTACTTCCCCCGCACCCTGCGTATGCTACCCATCGGTTTCCCCGACGAGGATGTGCGGTATGGGGCGGATGTCTCCGCGCTGGTGAAGGTGGCGGCGCGGCACGGCGTGGCGGTGCGTTCGGTCCACGCCGGTTACCTCCTCCTTGCCGATAACGAAGGCTTCCTGCTGGCGCGGATTGCCTCCGCGTGCCGTTTCTACGGTGTACCGTTGTGGCTGGAGACGCCGGGCACGCTGGACGCAAAGCGGCAGGCGGAAGCGCTGTTCGAGGCGGTGGCGCAGGGGGCGTGGGGCTTCTTTGACTGGGCAGTGAACGCCACGAGGAACGAACCCGTCTACGAGCAGAACCTGCGCTACCTTGTCGTGGGGCGGCCGGTGGTGGACGTCGCGATGTTCTACCCCTCTACTGCCGTACGTTTGGCTGATGTTGGGGAGGCACCGACCCTGCGCCTCGGCTGCAAGCAGGCACGCGACCTCTTCGCCTTCGACATCGTAGACGAGCGGATGATCCGCGACGGCGCGTTGGAGCGATACCGCCTGCTGGTATTCTGGGAGGGCACTGTGGTGGAGCAGGACGTGCTGGACAAAATCGTGGAGTGGGTGCAGGCGGGAGGCGTGGTCGCCGCATACGACTTCGGCAAGGTCACCAACGTGGAGGGCGACGGCACCGCGTGGCGCACGTTGTTCGGCTATGCGGGCAGGCTGCAACCCTTGAAACCTTCCTTCCGCGGCGAGGTGCCAGCAGGCGGTTACGTCTTGCGCATGGACGACCCGGTGGCGGCGGAGTTTTTGCAGGGCGACTGGTCGCCCCCGGAGAAGGAGGGCGAGCGCGCCTGGCGGTGGACGGGCGCGAGCGCGCAGGTTCCGCTGCTGTTGAATCCGGGGCAGGCATATAGCCTGACCATCCGTGCGCTGGTGTCCGCTGAGCAAGGCGGTGCGCGTACCGCCGTACGCCTGAATCAGAATCTGCTTGGCTATCTGGACAGCCCCGGCGAGACGGTATACAAATTCGTCATTCCCGCGGAAATGGTGAAGGCGGACAGTGCGCCCGTGCTTTTCTTCTATTCGCCCTCCCCGCAAGGTGCTAAGTCGGGGAAGGGAGTACGCATCGCGGAAATCCGGCTGACGGCAATGGACAGCGCGCAGCCACCGCTGGACACTGCGCCGCGCGGGCGTTACATCTACGCGATTGACCCACAGGCGTTAGCCACCCGGTGGACACAGAGGCTGGGCAAAGGGCTGTGTGTGTTCGTGCCGGTGCGACGGGCACAGGATGGTATCAGTGCCTACATCGAAGTGCTCCGGCGGCTGGTGTATCGCCTTACCGACCTTTCCCCCTCCGCCCGCAATGCCCCGCCGGTGGACGATGTGGCAGACGGTATCCTCACCACCCTGCTCACCGACCGTATCCTTGTGTTCAACACCACCGACCAGCCGGTGACGCGCACGTTGCGCCTCACCCGTGAGACCTTTGCGGGCTATCCACAGGTGCAGGCGCCTCCTCCCGGAGATGTCCGTGTGCAGATACCACCGGCAGGGATGGCAGTTATTCCGTTCACGGAGCCGCCGCGTGAACTCCTTTTACAGTGCGAAGGATTTACCGACCTGCGCGGGCAGAAGAAACGCGCCCAGCCCGATTGCAGCCCCGGCACAGGGGAAACCTGCGTGTGGCTACCGGCAGGCAGCTCCATCCGAACCCGGTTCCCTATTGAAAGGGAGGGACGCTACACCCTGTTCATCCGGTGTGTGGCGGAAGGCAAGCTGGTTGCTCCGCGCGTGGTGTTGGACGGCAAGCCGATTCGGGTGCAGGACATGCCCGCGCTGGAGGGCATAGACGTGCTGGCGACGGAGGCGGTGGCGTTGACAAAAGGCACGCACACGCTGGAGATAGAAGCACCGAAGAACATCGCCTGTGCGGCGGACTTCGTGATACTGACGAACGACCCCGGCATCGCTGGCTACCGCTTCGGCAAGCGGTAGGAGGTCATCGGAAAGGAGGTTACTCACATGCAAACGTGCATTCGCTGTGGAGAGGGCATCCCGCAAGGGGCAACCACTTGCCCCCGCTGTGGCGCTGAGGTGCTTCAGGTGACTCCGCCACTCCCGCTGGAGCGACTGCGCCATCCACTGGAAAACACCGTATTTGTCGTTCTTGCAGTAGCGGGCGCGATCACGTGGCTCCTGCTGTTGGTCGTCACGCTGGGCATTATCATCCCCGTGGGACTGGTGCTGTGGTTTTTCATGTGGGTTGCCTTCCAGATGTTCCGGGCGCAGCTGCTGACGCACAGTGTGCGAGTCAGCGAACAGCACTTCCCACATGTGCATCGTGCGTTCGAAGAGGTGCGGCAACAGTTGGGCTACCGCGAGCCGCTGGAGATATACATCATGGAAGGCACGGCGCTCAACGCCTTCGTCGCCATGATGATGCGCAGCCGTTGCATGGTGTTGTTCTCGCAACTGGTGGAGGGCATCGAGGAGGACCCAGCAGCCTTGCGTGGGCTACTCGGGCATGAACTGGCACACTTCGTGCTGGGGCACTTCCGCTGGCGATGGCTGGTGATGGGAGGCTTTTGGATACCTCTACTCTATCTGGCATGGTCGCGCCTCTGCGAATACAGTGCAGACCGCTGCGGACAGGCGTGTGCAGGCGACCTGCAGGCATACGAGCGTGTGCTGGCGATGCTGGCAACGGGCTGGCGGCTGGCGCGACACGTGCAGCCCGAGCTACTGGTGCAGCAAGCCAACGAGGCGCAGACGAGTATCTTTGCGCGACTGATTGAAATCACCTCCACGCATCCGCCGCTGGTCAAGCGGGTTGCCGAGCTAAGGCAATTCGTATTGGGCACGCCTCAGATTACTGTGGAACGTCGTGCCGCTACAACGCTGGGCGCGGTAATGCTCTTGCCCTTCGCGGGACTTCAAGGGCTTGGGTCGAGCACGGCAGCATCCCTGGGCGTTCTCGTCCTCGCCGTGCTGGCGGCCATCCTGTGGCCGGTGTTCGAAACAGCGCGTGAGGAGGCGCGGATGCAAGCCTGCATATCCAACATGAAGCAACTGAGCCGAGCCATCAAGATGTACACGGAGGACTACGACGGCAGATTGCCTGTGTTCGGTATACGGGCTCTCGTTGGCACTTATCTGCAACCGGGCGCAGAGGTGCTGCGTTGCCCCTCAGACGACACGCCGCAACCCATCAGCTATGCACTGAACCGGGACTTTGCGGGCTGGATTCTGAGTCGGTTCGAGACTCCAGAGCGAACCGTACTGCTCTATGAGGGGGATGATGAAGACCTCATCATGCGGCACAAAGACGGCTTGAACATTGTCTGCGCTGACGGGCAGGTGCGCTGGATTAAGGAGACAAGCATAGACGAGTACTTCTGGGAGCCGCGGTGAGGATTTTCAGGGCAGCTCTCTTTTGCGTGCTCGAGCCAGATAGAACTCCGGCTCGTCGATGACTTTCACATCTGACCAGCCCAGCCGGGTAAGCAACTCATACATCCTTGCGGCGGCAGGCACCCTGTCCTCCGCAACAGCACGGCACTGCGCGTGTAGCCGGTTTACCGCTTCCCGACCAATAGGGTGTGAGATGACCAGTAGCCCACCGGGGCGCAGCACCCGCCACGCCTCATACAAGGCGCGCTCCTTATCGTCAAAGTGAGGAAACACGGCATTGCACAGCACGCGGTCGAAAACCAGCGGCTGGAATCCGGCGCGCTGCATGTCTGCGAGTATCAGGTGTACGTTGGGTGGAAAGCCTTTCTGCCGGGCTTGGCGGAGCATTTCGCGCGAAATATCGATGGCGACGACGACACCCCTCTCGCCGACCGCACGCAGGATATGGGGGATGAGCACACCTGTCCCCGTGCCCACGTCCAGCACAGTGTGTCCCCCGCGGAGGCACGACAGCGATACCACACGCGCCAGACGTTCGTAGATATCCGGACGCTCCTCCTCGTCCCAGCTTGCTGCCAGACGGTCGAAAAACTCCTGTTTGTTCAACGCGTGCCTCCTCCACCAAAACGGCGTTTCGGTGACAGGGAAACAGCCACCAGCAACATCGCGGTGGACACCAGCACAATCATCGCTCCGCTGGGCAGATTGAGAAGGGCAGAGAGCGCAAGCCCAGTCCACCCCGCCAGCACCGCGAACAGCACGGAAAGCAGGAACAGCCGGCTCAGGCGATAGGTGAACTGGTAGGCTGTGGCAGCGGGGTTAATGACCATGCTGAACACCAGTAGTCCACCAATCGCGCTGAGCGAGGCGGTGATGGCGACTCCGCTGCACATCAGAACGCTGTAAAACACGGCAGTGGCAGGCAGACCAGACGCCGCGGCGAGTTCGCGATGGAACACTACCGCCTGTAACTCCTTGAAAAACAGCAGTGTCAGCAGAGTGAGAACGCCCGCTGTGATGCCGAGCAGCCACAGGTTTTCACGGCTGACCGTCAGCACGTTCCCCCATAACCAGCCCAGTGCCTCGCTTTTTGGTCCGGGCAACAGCGCAAGCAGCAGGAACGCCAGGGCAATAGATGCCGAAAACACCACGCCTATCGCGGTGTCCGGGCTGAGATTGCCCTTGTCTGCCAGCGGTCCCAGAACGCCTGCCGCCAGAAGGCTGGTCGCTATCGAGCTGATGAGGGGAGATATTCCCATGTGCAAACCGACCAGTGCGCCTGCAAAAGCCGCGTGCGAAATGCACACTCCGATAAACGACAGACGCATGGTGACGATGAGCACGCCGATGAGCGAGCAGGCTACCCCCGACAGCACCGTTGCCAGCAGGGCACGCTGCATGAAACCTTCACTCCATAGAGACATCCACATCACACAAACTCCTGTCCCACCCATGTCAGCAGGGCGGATGCGGGCATCTCTGCCAACGTTTTTCCTCCCTCCATCAATACCACACGGTCACACAGCCCGGCAAGGAAGGGTGCATCATGCGACACGACGATGGTGGTAAGTGCGTTTGCCTCATGCACTTCTCTGATAAGCTTCCTTAGGTCGCGCACAAACTGCCAGTCCACCGAATTGGTCGGCTCGTCCATCAATAACAGGCGAGGCGACTGAGCTAGAGCGCGTGCCAGCAACACCCGTTGCTGTTCTCCTCCGGAAAGGTGTCCAAAAGGCTTATCGGCGAGATGTGCGATGCCCATCGCCTGCAAGGCACGATTTGCCGCCTCGTGGTGCTGCCAGGAGGGCAGCCTCCCCCAGCCGATTTGGGCGTACTGTCCCATCATCACCACATCTCGCGCCGAGACGGGCGCGCCCGCATCCACGCGCAGGATTTGCGGTACGTAGCCAATCCGCTGACGCAGATGCGGCGGGTATCTCTGGTGAACGGGCACGCCCTCCACGAACACCTCTCCGCTCTGTACAGACACCAGCCCCAGCAAGGTGCGCAGCAGGGTCGATTTGCCCGCGCCGTTGTGTCCGAACAGCCCCAGCAGTTCACCCTGTTCTACCTGCAGAGACACTCCACGCAGCGCGGGCGTTTTGCCGTAGGCAACCCAGACCTCTCGCAGCTCGCAAGCAGGTGGTTTCATACTCTGTTATTTCGCCCGTTTCTGCGCTTTTACTGCCTCTATGACGCGCCGAACGTTCTCGCGCAGACAACCCTCCCAGCCGGAAGTGTTCTCGAAGCCTCCGGGGAAGTTGCTCAGCGTGACATGCTGGGCGCCCAGTTCGTGTGCCAGCTCAGCGCCCGTGTTCGCGCCGCTCTGCAGGTTATCGATGACCAGTCGTGCACCTGCTCTCCTTGCGGATGCGGTCACCCGTTGCCATTCGGCGGGGGTCAGGTCTTCTGCGCGTCCGTAGGTGGCAACCACCTTCAGACCCATCCACCGCAGCAACGGGTCCAGCATCTCGGAGCCAACCACAGGCACATTGGGCGCACCAGCCTGCTTCAGACGGGTTTGCAGCTCGGCATTCAGCCTGATCGCCCGCAGGCGCAGCTGCTTGAGATTGCGCTGGTAAATGGCTCTACCCGTCGGGTCTATCTGGCTGAGGATTGCCGCTACCTTCTCCGCTGCCTGCACATACGTGCCCGGAACCAGCCAGTTGCCCGGCACAGCAATACGGTAGACCCGCACCTGTTTGCCTGCTACCTCGCCTACGTGCTCGACGAATCGCTCGAATTGGTGGGCGAACAACACGCCGGAACGGCTGATCGCCGCCACATCGCTAGGGCGCAGGTCGAAGTGCCCGGGGCAGGATGCGGGCGGTATCAGCACGTTGACCTGCACGCGCTCGCCGCCGATGTCCTTCAGCAAACTGCTCAGCAAGGTGGTGGTTGCGGTCAGGCGGAGCGGCTCGGCGGGCGAAGTCGACGCCACACCGAGCCACAGGGCGAGCGCTATCGGGACGCTCAGCCTCTTCATGGATTCCCCTCGTAAGCGATGTCCCAGTAGTAACGCATGACGCTCTCTGGAACTACTACCAGCGGCGCGCCGTTCGGAGTGATGGGGTAGCCCTGGCTGTCAGCGCGTTCGGTGTTGCTGTGGTACACGTCGGGCTTCAGCCAGCGGACATGCCCATCTCCGAACAGCAGGTTCGAGCCGCCGCTGTGAACGCGGGTTACCGCCCAGAAGCAGGTTGCACCTCCCGCAAACAAGCCGGGAGGTCCCACCGGCGGACCGGCGTTGCAACGGTCCCATTCCACCACGAGGATTTTGTTCGCCGGTTGCACCACTGTTGCCATGCTACGCTCCGGAAAACCTGCGACATACGGGTTACTGTTACCGATGTTGTAACCCTGCCCATAGTACCATGGCAGATGCCGCCGGCTGGGGCAGTAGTTAATCTCGACGGTTTTGATATACGGCTGCAGACGGCTCTTCCACTGGTAGACAGGCGGATACACCTCGTCATAGTCGGCAGTGTACATGGCGAACGCCAGCCCCAGCTGTTTCAGGTTGCTCTGGCAGGTGGCTGCGCGCGCCTTTTCCCGCGCCTGTGCAAAGACGGGGAACAGGATTGCCGCCAGTATCGCGATAATCGCGATAACCACAAGCAGCTCAATCAGGGTAAAGCCGTCTATTCGTAACCCGTTTTTCAAAATCGTGCTACGCTTCTGTACAAAAAGGTGGTCGCTTTTACACGAGCGACTTGCCGGTGGTCGTACATACCAGTTTGCCATGTTTGACACCTCTCGTGCTGATGAGTTTGTCCGCGATGGCTTGCACCTCGGCGGCAGAGCCGCGCACCACCAGCACCTCCATGCAGTTGTGTTCATCCAGGTGTACGTGTGTCGTGCAGACAATGGCGTCCAGGTACTGGTGTTGCAGGTGCGTGAGCACGCGGGCGATTTCTCGCACTTCGTGGTTGTAGACAATCGTCACTGTGCCGACCACCTCCCCCGCGTTGCTCTCCCATTCGCTTTCCACGAGGACGTCGCGCATGAGGTCGCGTATCGCCTCCGAGCGCGTGCGGTAGCCCTTGCCTTCGATGAGACGGTCGAAGGCATCCACGAGGTCAGCTGGTATGGAGACGCCAAAACGCTTCAGCCTTGCCATCGCGTAACACCTTTGAACATATTGTAGCACGAGTTGCTGGATTCGTCAAACGCTCGTGCGGGTGTTCAGCTGCTACAACAGCTGCTCGTGCTGCGCGATGACCTTCTCGAAGGCGCGCGCGATTTGCTCTACCAGTTCCTCGGGTGGCTCGATGACCGGACGCAGGTGCAAAATGTTACCCGCCACACGTTCCGCCTGCGGGAAGTCGCCGTCTTTGTAGCCCTCGAACGGCGGCAACCCGAAAAACTCCCCGCCGAGCGGTCCCCTGCCGTTGCCCCACAGGTCAAACCCTTTGCGGAAGATGGTCTTCTGGTGCTCCAGCTTGCGCCCATACAGCGACACCGGCACGCCTTCTGCCTTCAGTGCCTCCACAAATCGTTCGGCAGGCAGTCCGTGCAGCTGTTCGGGGTGATAAATGAGCGGATGTCCGGCGTAGAAGCCGGCGGGCTTCGCTTTCGGATACGAGCGCACCGGTTCGATGCCACGCATTCCCTGCAGTGCGGCGAACATCTTCTGGCGAAACTCGGTGCGTTTGGCATTGCGGTAGTCCAGTGATTGCATCGTTACCCGCGCAATCGCCAGCGCAAGCGGATGCGCCCGCCATTTCTGACCCAGTACCTGCGAGTCCAGCTCGCGGTACTCCGGCAGGGTCAGCTCCTGCGTGATGCCCGCTCGATGCAGGTGACAGAACGCCAGCATTCGCTCGTAGTACTCCCGATTGTTGGTGGTTACCAGACCCCCTTCACCGCCGCAGATGGGTTTGCCGTACGGCGGTGAGCCCTGCAGGCTGAAGCAGGTGAGATCCGAGATGTTGCCCACCTTCACCCCATCCCACTCCGCGCCGTGCGCGTGGGCGGCATCCTCAACAACCGGAATGCCGTAGCGGTAACTGATGTCACGCAGAGCGTCCATCTCGCACACATTGCCGAACAGGTGGATGGGCACGATGAATCGTGTACGCGGGGTGATGCGCTTCTCGATATCTTCCGGGTCTGCCAGCAGGGTATGAGGGTCGATGTCACAAAACACCGGGCGTGCCCCCATGTGCAACGCGCCGCCATACGTGCCGATGTAGCCCAGCGTGGGCGTGATGAACTCGTCTCCGGGACCGGTCCTCACCGCATAAAACGCGCTGGCGAGGGCGGTCGAGCCGTGGTTCACCGAAAGGCAATACTGTGCCCCAACATACTGGCGAAACTCTTCCTCGAACTGTTTCGGGAGACCTGTGCCGGAACCGGACAAAAAATCCGCGTCGATCAACTCATTGACAGCACGCTTCATCTCCTCTTTGGGCACTTGCCAGCGATCCAGCGTGGACACGGAAACGGCGGGGCTTCCACCGAAAAGGGCGAGTTTCTCACTCATCGCATATCCCCCCGACCAACAAGCGAACCTTAGTATTATCCACTTCGAACTACAGCAGGGACAATCCTGCGCGCTGTCGGCAGGTTATGCCGCCAGTGAAAGCGCGTCCGTGACGGAGGTATCAGGCAGTCCCACTTTACTAATGACCTCTTGCAAGCTGGTTACTCCTGCTAGCGCCTTCTGCACCGCGTCCTCCTGCATGGTGACCATTCCTGCTCGCAGTGCTTCTTGCAGGATTCGCTGAGCCTCCGCTCTTTGCAAAGTGAGCTGCCTGATGGTTTCGTTGACCAGCAATACCTCGTGTACGGCGATGCGACCACTGTAACCCCGCTGGAAACATTGAGGGCATCCTCGAGAACGGTATACCTGTGTGACACCATTGCCAAGCATCGCTTGTTCCTGCGGGGAGGCGACGTCTACGTATCGGCAGTGTGTGCACAACCGGCGGAGAAGACGCTGCCCAACAACTCCAATCAGGGAGGAGCTAATGAGGAACGGCTCGACGCCCATGTCGATGAGGCGAGGTACTGCTCCTGCCGCGTCATTGGTGTGCAGGGTGGACAGGACAAGGTGTCCCGTCAGCGATGCCCGGCAGGCAATCTCGGCGGTCTCTCGATCACGGATTTCGCCAATGAGCACCACATCGGGATCTTGGCGGAGGATAGAACGCAGCTGCATGGCGAAGGTCAGTCCCACTTTTTCGTTCACGTTGGACTGGCTGATGTCTTCGATCTCGTATTCTACCGGGTCTTCGCAGGTCATGATGTTGATTTCGGGACGCGAGATTTCCCGCAATGCTGCGTAGAGGGTGGTGGTCTTGCCGGAACCGGTGGGCCCCGTAATCAGGATCATGCCGTAGGGCTGTCGGATAAGTGAGCGGAACCGCTGTAGGTTCGTTTCCGAAAAGCCCAAGGCATCGAGGCTGTATTTGACCTGGGCATTGTTTAACAGACGCAGTACCACACGCTCGCCGTGCTGGTTGGGAAGGGGCGAGACGCGCACGTCGATGCGACGTGCATCCACCTGAAAGGAGAATCGTCCGTCTTGAGGTAACCGTCGCTCGGTCAGGTTGAGGTCTGCCAGCACCTTCACCCGCGCAATGACCGCCTGTTTCATCGTGTTCGGAATGGTACGCACGTCCACTAAATCGCCGTCGATGCGATAGCGCAGACGAATCCCCCTGCGCTTTGGTTCGAAATGGATGTCGGTCGCCCCCATTCGTGCCGCTTGCGCCAGTATGTCGTTGACAAGCCGGACGACGGGTGCCTGTTGTACCAGCTGCTCGACGTGGCCCACATCCGGTGCGGTTTCGTCTTCGACGCGCAGCAGCTGAATGCCCTCGCTTTCATCGGCGGATCCAGCCTGCTCTGGCGGGATGTCTGAAGCGTAAAACAGGTCTATTGCCTGCTGTAGCACCTCTGGATTGGTGTAAACGGGTTTAATGTAGCAGTTGGTAATACGTTGGAGGTCGTCGCGAGCAACAAGGTCCATGGGGTTCAACATCGCCACCACCAGACGGTGCCGCTCCTGGCGCAAAGGCAGAACGCGCAGGTGGCGCGCCAGATGAGCCGGGATAAGGTTGCGCACCTCAGGTGGAATCACGTTTAGATTCACTTTTTCATAATCCACGCCGAATTGATAGGCTTGCGCCTCCGCCAACTGGTCACTGTTGATGTAACCCAGCCGCATCAGAATCTGTCCAAGCAGCTCTTGGGTTTCTTTCTGGATGTTCAGGGCTTGCTCCAGCTGTTCGCCAGTAATGAAGCCCAGTTGTAGCAGTATCTCCCCAATGCGCAAACGTGTTTTTTGCATGGTACAGCCCTCCTGTGGATATTATTGAAGGGTGGTCTTGCCGTCTGGAGGGCTTTTGGCGTTATAATTAAGGTACGAAATTCGTTTGCGGGAGGGTTTACAATGGCAGCCAAACGCATTCTCATGCTGGTCGGCGATTTTGTGGAGGACTACGAGGTGATGGTGCCGTTTCAGGCACTGCTGATGGTAGGGCACCATGTGCATGCCGTCT